>JBCBZW010000018.1 GCA_039815145.1 Pseudomonadota bacterium | reverse complement strand
GCGATGGCGTCCAGCGTCTCGCGCGCCGCGGCAGGTTCGCCCGCCATAGCGTCCAGGCGCGCGAGGAGCAGGGTGATCTTCGCCACGTCCTCCTCCGCATCCACGTAGGGCGTGTCCGCCAGCCGCAGTGCGCTCTCGTAGTAGGCGCGGGCCTGCGGCCAGTCCTGAGCAAACTCGTGGTACACGCCCACGCGCCAATCGAGCAGGCGTGCCGAGTACTCGAAGTCTTCCGTGTCGGCTGCGTTCTCCAAGGCCTGCTCGTACGCCACCCGGGCCGCGTCCAATGCCCCGGTCTCAAACAGGTAGCGCCCCAGATTGGCGTACACCTGAATTCCCCACTGGGTGCCCTTAGCCTGGTCTTCGATCAGCGGCAGGGTGTCCCGCTGCAGGGTGAGCGCACGCTCGTAGTCGCCCGCCGCCGCCAGCGCCACGGCGAAGTTGTTGTAGAGGTGCAGGCGATTCTCCCACGCCTCGCTCCCAAGCGCGTCGACCATCCCCTTCGCCTCCTCGTAGAGGGCGATCGCTCGCTCCGCGTTGCCTGCGTCGTCGTGCACCTCGGCCAGCAGCTCCAGAGCCTCCACCATGCTTTCACTATCATTAGGTAGATCACGGGCTAAGGTCAGCGCCTTGCGGGCGCTACGCAAGGCGGACTCGGGCAGGTTCATCCACATCTGCGCATTGGCGATGGTCTGGTAGAGATCGATGCGCACCGCAGGCAGGTGCTCGAGATCGCTGTCCAGGCGCGTCTCGGCCGCCTCGAGCAGATCGGCGATGGTGGCGCTCTCGCCCTGTTGCAGGGAATCACTCACGTAGGGCTCGGGCGCCAGCAAGATGTCCTCCAGGTACTGGCGAACGGCCTCGGCGCGGGCGAGTTCACGGTTGGCGCGATCGGCCTGGGCGAGGGACACGACCAAGCCGCCGACCAGGGCGAGCACGGCGATGGCTGTCGCCGCGCTGATCCCCACGTGGCGCGAGAGGAAACGGCGGGCGCGGTAGAAGCCCGTGTCCAGCGTGGCGCCGACCGCCTCGCGGCGCAGGAACCGCCCGAGATCGTCGGCCAGGGCACCGGCCGTCTGATAGCGCCGCTGCGAATCCGGCTCGATCGCCCGCAGCACGATCGCATCGAGCTCTTTCCAGCGCAGGCCACCCAAGGCGAATCGCTCGCGGGCCCCGGCCACGCTCGGCCGCTGTGCCTGGTGGGCGCTGAGCAGGCGCTCCGCCTCCAGCACGCTCATCGACGACAGGTCGTAGGGGCGCGCGCCCGCCAGCAGTTCGAACAGCATGATGCCGAGGGAGTAGACATCCGTCGCCGCGGTGAGCGGTTCGTTGCGTACCTGCTCCGGGCTGGCGTACGCCGGCGTCAGGCTCAGCACCTGGGTGCGATCGGCCGCGTGCGAGTCGCGGTCGAGGGTGGTGGCGATGCCGAAGTCGATCAGGCGCGCAAAGCCGTTCGCTTCCACCAACACGTTCTCGGGCTTTAGGTCGCGGTGAATGACGAAGCGCTGATGCGCCGCCTGCACGGCCCTGCATACGGTTTCGAACAACGCCAGGCGGTCGTCGAGGTCGAGCGCCTGCTCCTGGCAGTAGCGGTCGATGGCCACCCCGTCGACGTACTGCATCACCACGTAAGGGATACCGTGCTCGCTGGTGCCGCCATCGAGGAGCGTCGCCACGTTGGGATGGCGCAGGTCGCTCAGCAGTTGGCGTTCGCGCTGGAAGCGCCCGACCTGATCGGCCGTGGGGTTGGCGAGGGCGATGAGCTTCACCGCCACCTGATCGTCGTAGGCGCCGTCCGCTCGATGGGCGCGGTACACCACCCCCATCCCGCCCTGGCCGATGATGTCGATCAGACGGTAGGCGCCGAACACTTGCCCGTGCTGGCTATCGAGGGGCACTGGCGCGAGCACGTTGGGCACGGCCTGCGCCGTGTCGCAATCCTGGGCAACCGCCAGCAACCGTCGTGCTTGTGCGAGTTCGTCGCCGTTGCAGCGTGCCGCCAACCACGCCTCACGCGCGTCAGCCGGCTGCGACAGGGCCTCTTCGACTAGACCCAGCACGCTGCGTTGGTGATTCAGCTCCGCGTCCATTCACCCGTCCGTCGCGTTCTCTCCTACGGGGCTGATGGTAGCCACTCGGTCGCGCTCGCGACCAGCGATCTGCCCGCGAAACGCCCGCAACGGATGAGCTTATGTCTATCAGCGCCCCGACGGCGCCCGGCAGGTCAGTCCGCCAGGGAGAACGGGGTGAAGTTAGTGCCCTTGTCGTAGGCGTCCACCTGTTCGGCACGCTTCAGGTGCCCCACCACCGCGTAGGTCAGTGGCGTCATCACCACTTCGACGCCCACCTTGAAGGCCCAGTTGAAGGCCATTACTGCAAGCAAGGTCTCGCTCGCCCAGATGCCGCCAAAGGCGACGGGGTAGAAGATCAGGCTGTCCACGCCCTGGCCCACCAGGGTGGAGCCGATGGTGCGCGTCCACAGCCAACGCCCCTGGGTGGCTACCTTCATCCGCGCCAGCACGTAGGAGTTGACGAAGTCACCCGCCCAGAAGGCGAACAAGGAAGCCACCACGATGCGCCAGGTGGAGCCGAAGACCACCTCCAGCGAAGGTTGCAGCGTCGCGTTGAAGGGCTCATCCGGCGAGGGCGGCAAGTTCAGCACCACCCAGGACATCACGGTGGCAAAGGTCATCGCCGCCACGCCCGCCCAGATCACGCGGCGCGCCCGCGCGTAGCCGTAGACCTCGGTCAGGATGTCGCCGAAGACGTAGCTGATGGGGAAGAAGATGTTGCCGGCCCCGAAGACCAGCACGGCGCCGATCACCGGCAGGGCGAACGGCAGCTCGAGCCCCACCACCTTGGCGGGACCGATCAGGTTCGAACACAGCAGCACCGTGACGAAGGCCGCCATGATCGGCGCGTAGTAGCGATAGGTGGTGGCGCGGGCGTCAGGGGTGCTCAAGGTCGATCTGCGCAGGCTCGGGATCAGCCGAGCAGCGCCTCCGCGATGCTCTTGAAGGACTCGGACTCATCGGCGAGGCGTTCGTCCACCTCCACCTGCGCCTCGATCAGCTTGCGGCCGAACATGAACTCCTGCACGCGATTGAGCGCTTCGACCCCCATCAGGCGGCCGCCATCGAGGTGGAACAGGGCGAAGGCATCGCTCGCCGGATCGCCTCGCAACACCGTCTCGTAGCGCGCGTCGGGAAGCCCGGCCGTCTGCATCCGTACCGCGTACTGCTCGGACCAGAACCAGGGCGCCTCTGTATAAGCGGTCAGGGTGCCGGTCATGGCGGCAGCCGCCGTACGCGCCTGTTGGGTAGCGTTGGGAACGCTCTCCAGGCGCACCCGGTGGCGAACGAATTTATTCGGATGACTGGTGCAATCGCCTGCCGCATAGACGCGCGGGTTGGAGGTCTGGCAGAACTCGTCCACCACGATGCCGTTGTCGACGCGCAGCCCGGCGTCTTCGGCGAGCGCGGTCTCCGCCGTAACCCCGATACCGATGACTACCACATCGGCCGCCACCCGCTCGCCGCCCTCCAGCACGACCGCTTGCACGCACGTCTCATCGCCTTCGAGCGCCGTGACATTGGCACCGCACCGCACGGTCACCCCTTCGCGTTGGTGCAGACGCGCGATGGCACCGGCGAGCTCCGCCGAGGCCACCCGCGGCAACAGGCGCTCGGCGCGCTCGAGCACGGTGACCTCCAGCCCCATCTGCCTCGCGGAAGCGGCCACCTCCAGGCCGATGTAGCCGCCGCCGATCACGGCGACGCGCTTACCCTCGCCGAAGGCGTCGCCGAGCTTGCGCGAGTCTTCGGCCGTGCGCAGGTAGTGCACGTTGGGCAGATCCGCTCCGGGCACCTCCAGGTGACGTAAGCGGCTACCGGTGGCGAGCAGCAAGCGGTCGTACTTCAGCTCCTCGCCATCACGCAGGGTGACCAGGCTCTCATCGAGGTCCAGCTGCACCACCTCGGCGCCCAGGTACATGAGCACGTCGTTGTCCGTGAACCACTGCTCGGGGCGCAGGGCGATCTGCGCATCGCTGAGGCCGCCCGTGAGGTACTTCTTCGACAGGGGTGGACGCTGGTAGGGCGCATCAGCGTCTTGGCTGACGACCGCGATGGCGCCGCTGTGACCGTTCTGGCGCAGGAACACGGCCGTCTGCGTGCCCGCATGGCCTGCCCCAACGATTACAATTCTGTCGCTCATCATGTCACTCCGTGGCCGGATTGCGCGGCTGGAAGGTAGCGAGATTCTGCAGATAGGGCTACGGTCCGGGAGATCAATCGCGATTCGCGCAGCCGCCCTGCCCCAAGCGGACCCGAGATCCGGGCGCCCTCGGTGGAGCGCGCGATGGTAGCACGCGAAAACCGAAAGCCGCTTTGACGCGAAAAGGCCCCCCATGACGATGCGACACGCCCGACGATCTCTCCCCGCCATCGCCGCCATGGTGCTCTTGAGCGCTTGCGCGAGCGATGAGGAAACCGGCCGTTCCCGCGGCGCCCCGCGCCCGGTCACGGTGCTCACGCAAACGGTTGCGATAGGCACCGTCGTGGACAGCATCGAAGCGCTGGGGACGGCCCGTGCCAACGAATCGGTCACCATCACCGCCAACCTCACGGAGACCGTGCGCAAGGTCCATTTCGAGGACGGCCAGCGGGTGGCGGAAGGCGAAGTGCTGGTGGAGCTGACGAGCGAGGAAGAGGCTGCCCTGCTCGAAGAGGCCCGAGCCAACATGCGCGACGCACAGCGCCAGGCGCAGCGCCTAGTGGACCTCGCGCGCCAGGGCCTGGCGCCGGAGTCGGAGCTGGACACGGCGCGCGCCGCGAGCAACGCCGCGCGGGCACGCCTCGACACGGTGGTGGCGAGGATGGAGGACCGCCTCGTGCGCGCGCCCTTTGCGGGCGTACTCGGCTTCCGGGAGGTCAGCCAGGGCACCTTGGTCAGCCCCGGCACGGCCATCACCACCCTCGACGATATCTCACGCATCAAGCTCGACTTCAGCGTGCCGGAGCTGTACCTCGGCGTGATCTCCCCCGGTGACCCGGTGACCGCCGTGCGCACGGGCGGTGCGGGGCGAGCTGAGTTCACGGGCGTGGTGCAGACCATCGGCTCGCGCGTCGATCCCGTGACGCGCGCCGCCGTGATCCGCGCCTACATCGACAACGCGGACGGCGCCCTGCGCCCGGGCATGTTGCTCACGGTGAACGTGAGCTCCAACGAACGCCAGGCGATCGTGGTGCCCGAGGCGGCGGTGTTCCAAGTCGCCCAGCGCGCCTTCACCTACATCGTCGACGAGCAGGACACGGCGCGGCGACGCGAGGTGTTCCTGGGCGCCCGACGGCCCGGCGTGGTCGAGATCACCGACGGCCTGGCCGCCGGCGACGAGGTGGTGGTGGAAGGCACGATCCGCCTGAGCGAAGGCGCCGCCATTCGGCGCAAGGTGGACGAGGTCAGCCTGGCCGGCGATGGCGGCGGCTCACCGGCCGCGCCCTAGGAGAACGCCATGTGGCTCTCAGATGTTTCGGTGAAGCGCCCCGTGTTCGCCTCCGTGATCAGCCTGCTGCTGATCGCCTTCGGGCTGCTTTCCTTCAAACAGTTGTCCGTGCGCGAGTACCCCGATGTGGTGCGCCCGGTCATCTCCATCGACACTAACTACCCCGGCGCCTCCGCGCAGATCGTCGACAACCGCATCACCGAACTGCTCGAAGGGCAGGTGGCGGGCATCGAGGGGGTGCGCAATGTGCGCTCGTCGAGTCAGGACGGTGAGTCCAGCATCTCCATCGAGTTCTCCCTCGAACGCGACATCGACGAGGCTGCCAACGACGTGCGCGACCGCCTCTCGCGGGTCGCCGACAACCTCCCGGAAGGCGCCGAGCCGCCGGAGGTGAGCAAGCGCGACAGCGACGCGCGCCCGGTCATCTACATCACGGCCAACTCCTCGGCCATGAGCCTGATGGACCTCACGGATTTCCTCGAGCGCTCCGTGGTGGACCGCTACGCCGCCATCCCCGGCGTCGCCACCGTGCGCGTGAGCAGCGTCGGCCGGCCGTCCTTGCGCATCTGGGTGGACCGCCTGGCCCTCGCCGCCCGCGGCCTGACGGTGAGCGACATCCAAACGGCGCTCGACCGAGAGAACGTGGAACTCCCGGCCGGACGTATCGAATCGATCGATCGCGAGTTTCCCGTGCGCGTCCTGCGCGACTACGACTCCCCCGACGACTTTCGCCAGCTCGTCATCAGCCAGGGCGAAGACGGCCACATCATCCGCCTCGGCGAGGTGGCGCGGGTGGATGTGGCGCCGCGCAGCGATCGCCGCATCTTCCGCACCAACGGCGAGAACTCCGTGGGCATGGGCATCGTCAAGCAGACCACGGCCAACACCGTGGATGTGATCGAGGCGGTGCTGGAGGAGACGGCCCGCCTGCGCCAGACCCTGCCGTCGAGCATCTCCCTGGTGAAGAGCAGCGACGACTCGGTGTTCATCCGTGCCGCCATCGCCAGCGTTTACCAAACGATCGCATTGACCACCGCGCTGGTGGGCCTGGTGATCTTCCTGTTCCTCGGCAGCCTGCGCGCCACGGTCATTCCCTTCGTCACCATTCCCGTGTGCCTGATCGCGAGCTTCAGCGTGCTCGCCGGCTTCGGCCTCTCGATCAACCTGATCACCCTGCTCGCCCTGGTGCTCTCCATCGGCCTCGTGGTGGACGATTCGATCGTGGTGCTGGAGAACATCCAGCGCCGCGTGGCGCAAGGCGAACCCCCGCTGCTGGCCGCCTTCCGGGGCACGCGCCAGGTCGGCTTCGCGGTGATCGCCACCACCGCCGTGCTGGTGGCCGTCTTTGCGCCGATCGCCTTCCTCCAGGACGCGGTGGGCCGCATCTTCGCCGAGTTGGCCGTGACCCTGTCCGCGGCGGTGATCTTCTCGAGCGTGCTGGCCCTGTCCCTGGTGCCGGTGCTGGGCTCGAAGTTGCTCAAAGCGAGAATGCCCACGGGCGAGGCAACCAAGCCGCGCCTGTTCGACCGCGTCTTCGATGCGATCGCCAACGGCTACGCACGCACCCTGAGCGCCTCCCTGCACGTACCTGCCCTGGTGGTGCTGCTGGCCCTGGCGGTGGCGGGCAGCACCTGGTTCCTCCTGCAGTACGTGCCGAAGGAGTACGCGCCGTCGGAGGACCAGGGCAGCTTCTTCGCCCAGGTGCGGGCCCCTGAGGGCACCAGCCTCAAGCGTATGGAGCAGCACCTGGTGGAGGTGGAAGGCCCGATGCTGGACCTGGTGGAGGACGGTGCCGTGCGCCGCGCCCTCGTGCGGGCACCGAGCTGGGGCGCCTCTTCGCCCTCGAGCGCCATCGCCATCGTGACCATGGCACCGTGGAAGGAACGCGAGCTCAGCACCTACGACGCCATGGATCAGCTGGAGCAACAGTGGGAGGGCATCCCCGACCTGCGCGTGTTCACCTTCATGCGTTCGGGCTTATCGAGCGGCGGTGGCGGTAAGCCCGTGCAGTTCGTCGTGGGCGGCGCCAGTTACATCGATCTGGCCGCGTGGCGGGACGCCATCATCGAACGCGCGCGGGACAATCCGGGGCTTACGCGGGTGGACTCGGACCTGATCGAGACGCAACCACAGCTCACCGTCAGCATCGACAAGGCGCGCGCCGCCGCCCTGGGGGTCAGCACGCTCGCCATCGGCGAAACCCTGCAAGCGATGATGAGCGACCAACGGGTGGCCAGCTACATCACGCGCGGCGAAGAGTACGACGTGATTCTTCAGGCCGAAGAGAGCCAACGCGCGAGCCCGAGCGACCTCAGCAACATCTACGTGCGCAGCGAACGTTCGGGCGAACTGATTCCCCTCGCCAGCCTGCTCACGATCAGCGATCGCGCGGGCCCAGCGGAGCTCAACCGCTACAACCGCATGCGCGCGGTCACCATCTCCGCCAACCTCGCCAACGGCTACTCCCTCGGCGAGGCCCTCGACTTCCTGGAGCAGGTGGTGGCCGAGGAGCTGCCGCCCACGGCCAACATCGACTACCGCGGCGAGTCCCAGGAGTACCGCGAGTCGTCCGGCTCGACGCTGTTCACCCTCGGCCTCGCCATGCTCGTGGTGTTCCTGGTGCTGGCGGCGCAGTTCGAGAGCTTCCGTCACCCGCTGATCATCATGTTGACCGTGCCCCTGGCGATCGCCGGCGGCCTGATCGGCCTCATGATCTTCGGCAAGACGTTGAACATCTACAGCCAGATCGGCGTGGTGATGCTGATCGGTATCGCGGCCAAGAACGGGATCCTCATCGTCGAGTTCATCAATCAGATGCGCGATGAGGGCATGCCCTTCGAGAAGGCCATCATCGAAGGGGCCCGGGTGCGTTTCCGCCCGGTGCTGATGACGGCGATCTCGACGGTGATGGGGGCGGTGCCGTTGATCCTGGCCACGGGCCCCGGGGCGGAGTCTCGCGCCACCCTCGGCGTGGTGGTGTTCTCAGGCGTGTCCCTGGCGACGCTGCTCACGCTCTTCGTGGTGCCAGCCGCCTATCGACTGATCGCTCGTGGCACCACCTCGCCAGACGAGGTCGCGCGCCGCCTCGAGGAGTTGGCGGCGCAGAGCTAGGTGGTCTTGGAGCGGGGCAGGCGCCCCGCTCGCAGGCGCGGCCCTCAGCTTTGGAAGGGCGGCAGGTGGAGCACCAGGCCGTCGACCTCCGAGCTCACGTCGAGCTGGCAGCTAAGGCGGCTGTTGGCCTTTCGGGGCGCTGCCGTGGTGCCCAGCATCTGCTCCTCCCCCGCCTCGATCTTCGGCAGGCGATCCACCCACGCCTCATCGACGTAGACGTGGCAGGTCGCGCAGCTCAAGCCCCCGCCACACACCGCTTCGACGCCATCGATCCCGTTGTCGATCGCAGCTTCCATCACACTCATGTCATCGTCCGCATCCACCTCGTGGCGGCGTCCGTCCGGTTCGACGAAGGTCAGTCGAGTCATCTTTCAACACACTCCTAGTAACTACGATCGGTATTGCGCGATCGGGCGGTGATCAAGGCAGGTGGGAGACGATCTCCTCACAGGGCAGGCGTTTCTGCGCGGGCACCATTGCTGGGTAGCCGTACCAGAACATGCCGACGACCCGATGGGTGGCGGTCTCGATGCCGAGGATCTCGTAAAAGCGCTCGTCGCGGGTGATCGCGCCGGTGGTCCACTTCAAGCCCACCCCGCGGGCCCACAGGTACAGGGAGAGATTCTGCACCGCGCAGGCCGTCGCCGCGTAGTTCTCCGTGTCCATGAGCTCTTCGCCGCACAGGGCAGAGGTGACGACGAACCAGCCGGGGATCGCCCCCAGGCGTTCGCGCCGGCGCGGGCCAGCCGCATCACCGTTGCGGGCGACGGCGAGCGCCACCTCCAGTTCGATCACCCGGTGCACGGTTTGTTCGCCGAGCAAATGGAAGCGCCAGGGTTGGGTGAGGCGATGGTTGGGGGCCCAGCGCGCCGTGTCGATGGCGTCAATGAGCACGTCCTTCGGCGCAGGCCGATCGTCGAACAGATTGATGGTGCGACGACCCGACAGCACGTCCACCAGTTGGCGGACACCGGCGTCGTCGAGGGGGCCCAACGGGGCGTCAGTCTGCGTGTTGATAGGGTGTTCTCCTGAACTAGCGCACGGAAAGTTTAACGAAGCTCGGCACGGGCGTGAAAAGTTGTGTCCTGTCATCGTGTCGATGAGGGACTAGCGCTATAAGAAGACATGCCCGCAGTCCGCCCAGCGTCGGGGTCGGTCTGCGCCTTCACTCATGCTCGCCCCGAGGAGAGCCGCTGCGTGGCCCCCGACATGACCCGCCATCCCCTGCGCCTGCCCCAGGCAACCCGCTCGCCGTACATCGAACCGCGAGAGGTGCTGCGTCGTTACCTCTCCGGGCGTCTCGATCCGGCGCAGGCGCGTGCCTTCGAGCAGTCCGTGCAGGGGGCCCCGGCAGAGCTCAGCAAGCAGCTGCGCCTGGCGCGGGAGCTCGGGCGCTCGGAGGTGACGGCGATTGTGGCAGAGCCTAACGCGCCGGCGAGATGGCGCCCTCACCCGGCCTGGGCGGCGCTCGGCATCGTCCTCACCGCCCTCATGCTCTGGTGGGTGACCGCGGGCCCCGCCGACACCGACGTGGTGCCCCTGGCCTCCGCCTACGAGGCGTCCACCGGTGAGCGGGTCACCGTGGTGAGCGTGCCCGATCACATGGCCGCGTGGGCCAACACCCAGAGCATTCCCGCCGTGCGCCTCGACCCCCGCGCCGACCGCCTGGATCTGCTGCCGCAGCTGCGCGCGGCCGAGCCCGTCGATTGGCGCCTGGAACTCACCGCGGCCGGCGGCTCGCCGAGCTGGCGCGCCGACACCCTCGGCTCCCTGCGTCCCACCCTGAGCGTGCCCGCCGATGAGCTCACCTCGGGGGACTACGAGTTGCGCGTCGCCCACGCCCCTGCGAGCGGCAGCGGCGAGCGCCACCTGCGCATCTTTCGCTTCGAGGTGTGGCGTCCCGCGCTCTAGTTACGCGGTCAGGGAGGCGAGGTACTCGCGCGCCCGGCCGAGGGCCATGAGCGGGAAGTAGTGGCGGTACATGTTGTAGTTGATCATGAAGCCGCGCCCGAGCTCCGTGCTCTGATGCAGTTCCTGCTCCAGCGTCTGGTCCTTGCCGTCGAGTTCGAGGCGGGCGCCGACCCCGTAGCCGGGGAAGCCCGTGCCGGTGTAGTGCGGCTCGTCCCAGGTGCCCTCATCGAGCTGAGAGCACGTGAGGTAATCGAGACCACGCTGAATCGCGTCCCGATAGCGACGGTTACCCGTGGCGATCAACGCCATTAGGGCCCAGCCGGTCTGCGACGCCGTGCTCTCGCCCTTACCGCGGGACCGGGCGTCCATGTAGGAGGCGCAGCTCTCGCCCCAGCCGCCATCGGTGCACTGCGTTTGCACCAACCAATCGGCGGCGCGCACCACGTACACCGAACGCATGTCTTCGCCGACGGCCTTCAAGGCCGGCAGCACCGCCGCCGTGCCGTAGATGTGATTCACCCCCCAGCGACCGAACCAGCTGCCGTCCGGCTCCTGCTCACGGCGAATGTAGTCGAGGGCCTTGGCCAGGGCGGGCTCGCGACGGTCCATGCCCAGCAACCCTAAGGCCTCCACCACGTGGGCGGTGACGTCCACGCTCGGCGGATCCAGCACCTCCCCGAAGTCACAGAAGGGCAGCTGGGTCAGGATCTCGTGATCGTTGTCCTTATCGAAGGCCGCCCAGCCGCCGTTCGAGGACTGCATGGCCAGGGTCCAGCCCACCGCGTCATCGATGGCGCGCTGCAGACGGGCCTGGTCGGGGTAGGTGCCGCGCAGGCGGGCCAGCACGATGAGGGCCACCGCCGTGTCGTCGATATCCGGGTAGTGCAGGTTGGCGCGCTCGAAGGCCCAGCCGCCCGGCGTGGCGTTCGGCACCTTGACGCTCCAGTCGCCCGGCACGCGCACCTGCTGCTCCAGCACCCACTCCACGGCGCGCTGCATGGACGGCGTCGAGGCGTAGTCGCATTCGCAATCCTGCATGGCGAGCAGGGAGAGCAAGGTGTCCCACACGGGTGACTCGGACGCCTGGATGTAGATGGCGCCGTCGCGCTCGTAGGACCAGTGCGAATCGAGGGCCTCGATGCCGCGCTTGAGCACCGGGTGCTCGAGGGAATAGCCCTCCTCGTACAGCATCAGGAGGCTGTAGATCCAGGGCGGCTGAATGCCCCCCCAGGCGCCGTCCTGATCCTGGTGCTTCACCACCCAGTCGAGCACGAGACGGATGGCCGCGTTGCGCCCGGGCGTAATGCCGAAGTTCTGGTACGCGTGGAGGGCGCGGTCGGCCTTGAGGAACACCTCGCGCCAAGAGCCCGACTTGGTGTTGGGCATGCGGTAGTCGAAGGTGTCGCGACCGTCCGGGAACAGCTCGTCGAGGCGTGCCTCGGGCGGCAGCGGTCGGCTCGAACGCCGCGCGCACAGCACGGCGAGGGGCATCATGGTGGCCCGCGCCCAGGAGGCGAAGTTGTAGATGTTGAAGGGCATCCAACTCGGCAGGAAGATGATCTCCGGCGGCAGGTTGGGCGTGCTCTCCCAGGGCCACTCGCCGATCAGGGCCAGCCAGTAGCGCGAGAACACGCGCAGGCCACCGAGGCCACCGTTGGCGAAGATCCACTCGCGGGCGCGAACGATGACCGGATCATCGGCCGCGAAGCCGCAGGCGCGCAGGGCCGCGTAGCTCTCGACGGTGGCGTTGATGTCGCCGCGAGGCGCGTCGTGGTAGGTCTCCCAGGAGCCATCCTCGCGTTGTTCCGCGAGCAGGGCGCGCACCAGGCCGTCGCGCTTGGGCGCATCGTCGATGCCAAGGAAATGCATGGCGAGCAGCCACTCGGCTTCGATGCACGAGTTCGACTCGAGCATCCCGACCCAGAAGCCACCGTCTTCCTGGTTATCGTCGAGCCAGCCCAGCGCGCGCTTGATCGCGGCGTCCAGCGCCTGCGGCGACGCGGCGCCCCTAGGCTGCCCCTCTGCCAGAATATTGGTTGCCAAACCCTATCCTCTCCCACTCTGCTCGGTCGTCGCGGCGCGAGGCGCCGCCGGCTGCAGCAGCGTGCGCAGCTGCGCCAGGGACCGCACCTCGTGATGCGCCTGGCCCGTTCGCCGTCGCACCTCGATGTCCTGCGGCCACGCGTGACCTTGCGGGTTGAACCACACCGCGTGCATGCCCGCGCCCAAGGCGCCCTCCACATCCGCGCTGGGATGGTCCCCCACGTGCACCACCTGCGAGGCCGATGCGCCGCAGGCGGCCAAGGCCACATCGAAGATCGTCCGCTCCGGCTTCGAGGCCCCCGCCTTCGCGGCCGTGACCACGTGTTCGAAGTGCGTCGACAGGCCAATCTGCTCCAGGTCGGCGTTGCCGTTGGTGAGGGCAAGCACCGTAAATCGTTTGCTGAGCCACTCGAGTAGCGCGGACGCCCCCTCGAACAACTCCACCTCGTTGCGCGCCGCGTAGAACACGGCGTACGCCTGATCCGCCCCGGCGCTTGGCTCGCCGACCGCCTCGAAGCAATGGCGCAGGGTGGCCCGGCGCAAGGTCGAGACGTCGTGGCGGTGCTCGGGGTAACGCGCCAGCATCAGCGGGCGCATGGCGAACATGTCCGCCGAGGAGAACCGCTCGCTGACCGCCGGGTAGTGCCGACGCAGCCAGTCGTGCAGGGTCGCCTCGGCGCGGCGGATGACCGGCCCCAGCTCCCAAAGCGTGTCGTCTAAATCGAGCGACACGACGCTAATGTCCCTCACCACGGTCCCCGATTCGCGAGTCGCTTAGAGCGCGAGCCATGAAGCGACCGCTGGCCAGCTCCATTCACGCCGAAAAATCGCTTAGCTTTTAGCCGCCTGGCTCGCTCGGGAACCCTCTGACGCGCTGCGGGGGGATTTTGCACGGGCGCTCCGGGCGGCTCAAGTCCGATCGCTGAGATTCGGGGCGAGGGCCCGTCGTTCGTGGCCGTATGACATGGAATTCCGGTTGCATGGAACGGGTTCAGGGTTACGTCGCACCGCAAAAGACCCGTGCTCCAAGTTGTGAACCACCTCAACCGGTGGCGGCCGACGCCGTGGCTACACTGCGGCTCATGAACACTCAACGCGGATTTACCCTGGTAGAGCTCCTCTACTCCGTGGGGATCGCCGCCCTGGTGCTGGGGGTCGGCGTGCCGAGCTTCATCGATCAGGTGCGCTCGAGCCGCATGAACGCGGCCACCAACACGTGGCTGGCCGCGCTCTACGTGGCGCGCTCGGAAGCGGTGAAGCAGCGAACGCGCGTGACCGTATGCCGCAGCACCATCGCCGAGGCGCCCGCCTGCTCCTCCGAGGGCACCGGCTACGCCGTCTTCGTGAACGCGGACGACGACGCCTCCTTCGATTCGGGGGCCGGCGACGTGCTCCTGCGCAATGACGTGTGGCAGCGCGGCGGCATCACCACCATCGCCGACGGGCTGCCGATCTACGTGAGTTATGTCTCCTCAGGATTCACCCGCGCCATCGGCGGCGGGGCCATGAGCGGGGACGTGGTCTTCTGCGACGAGCGCGGCAACGCGGGCGCTCGCATCCTTCGCCTGCCCGCCACCGGCCGCCCGCAGATCGTCACCCACGGTGAAGTCTCCGGCGCGCCGAGCTGCGCGACCTGACGCCCCGATCCACCCTCGGAGTTCACGTGAGCATCAACGCAAAGCAAACCGCTGGCTTCAGCCTGACGGAACTGATGATCGTGGTGTCCATCATCACCATCCTCGGCGCCTTCGCCCTGCCTAGCTTCACCAACCAGATCCGCCGCAGCAATCGCACCGATGCCACGGCAGCCCTGATGCGCGTGGCGGCGGAGCAGGAGAAGTTCTACCTGCAGAACAACAGCTACGGCGACATGTCCGAGCTGAACGATCCGGTGACGGACGCGGGCTACTACACGCTCACGATTCCGACCGCGAACGCCACCACCTACACGATCACCGCGACGCCCACAGAGGGCGGTCCGCAGGTGAACGACGCCATCTGCGCGAGCTTCTCGATCAACGCCGCTGGGCAACGCACCGCCGTCGATACGACCGGCGGTGACACCTCTACCGCCTGCTGGTAGGGGGCCCGCTCGCCCGTGTCTTCGACGGGAGACAGCTTCACCGCCTGCAACTGCGCGCCTTACCGTCTGCGCTCCGGTCCACTTGGAAACGACGCGTGATGATGCCCACCGACGCTAAGGCGCAGGCCGCCACCCTCATCCTCGCAAGCGCCGCCTTCCTCACGGCGTGCACCGTCAATACGGACCCCGTGGCCGGCAACGCCTCCACGCCACCGCCGCAGATCAGCGTAGCGGAGACCCAGGTGACCGAGGGCGATGACGGCGCGGTCGATGCGGTCTTCACCATCACCCTCGACAAGGCCCCCGAGAGCACGGTGACCGTGGACTACACCACGGTGGACGGCACGGCGGCCGCGGGCATCGACTTCTTCGGTCGCACGGGCATGCTCACCTTCGAGGTGGGCCAGACCAGTGCTACCGTGGCCGTGCCCATCGTCGGTGATGAGATCCGCGAAGGCGACGAGAACTTCCGCCTCGAACTAAGCAATCCGGTAGGTGCTGAGTTCCTCCTGGCAGGGGCTATCGCCACCATCGTCGACAACGACCTCTTCCCCCAGCTGCAGGTGGCCGACGCGAGCGCCGATGAGGCGAGCGCGGGCGTCACCCCCCTGAGCTTCCTCGTCACCCTCACGGCCACCCCCGATGCACCGGTGATGGTGGACTACTCGGTGGATCCGGGCACGGCGACGCCGGACCAGGACTACCTGCCCGTGATGGGCACCCTGACATTCTCCGTCGGCGTGACCAGCCAGACGGTGGTGGTCGACCTCCTCGACGATGACGCCGAGGAAGGCCCCGAATCGATCGTGCTGAGCTTCTCCAACGTGGTGAACGGCGTGCTGCCCGAGGGCCCCGCCACCGGCACCATCGTGGACGACGACGACGAGAGCGACGGTGTCGGCCTCACCAC
This sequence comes from Pseudomonadota bacterium, assembly GCA_039815145.1. Classification (NCBI taxonomy): domain Bacteria; kingdom Pseudomonadati; phylum Pseudomonadota; species Pseudomonadota bacterium. The sequence continues at coordinate 51,738 of JBCBZW010000018.1, read as the reverse complement.
TCGCCCGCCGAACAACGTCTGCCTCGCGGGCGCCACGCCGACCAGCGCCACCACCGTGGGCCTCACGGACGCGTTCCCGTCCCTGCCAGACTTCGCGGCCCCGATCCAGCTGCTGCGCCCCCCGCTCGTGGAGCCCCTCGACGGCACGGAGCCGCCGCCGGCGACCGTGTGGCACATGGTCGAGCGCGGCGGACTGATCTACCGCTACGACAGCGCCGCCCTGCCCGATCCCGAGGCCCTGCCGGACGATCCGCCGACGGGCCTGACCGTGTTCCTGGACCTCACCGCCCAGGTGGATGCCACCGGCGAGGGTGGTCTGCTCAGCGCCGCCTTCCACCCAGACTTCGCCCTCAACGGCTTCGTCTACGTGTCCTACACGCGCACAGGCGCCGGGACCGCCCCGCTCACGTCTGTGATCTCGCGCTTCGTGAGCGAGGACGGCGGTCTCACCCTGGATCCGACCAGCGAGCTCGAACTGCTCACGGTCGAGCAGCCCTTCACCAACCACAACGGCGGACGCATCGGCTTCGGCGAGGACGGCCTGCTCTACATCGCCATGGGCGATGGCGGCGGTGCCGGCGACCCCGAGGACAACGCCCAGGACACGAGCAACCTCCTCGGCGCCATGCTGCGCGTCGACGTGAACTTCGGCACGCCCTACACGATCCCCGAGACCAACCCCTTCGCCGACAACCCCACCTGCGCCGCTGGCGGCGTGGGCGCGGCGCCCTGCCCGGAGATCTGGGCCTGGGGCCTGCGCAACCCCTGGCAGTGGCAGTTCGACAGCGCCACCGGCCGCCTGTGGGCCGGGGATGTGGGTCAGGACGCGGTGGAGGAGATCGACGTGCTGGTCGGCGGCGGCAACTACGGCTGGCGCATCCGCGAGGGCTCGCGCTGCTTCGACCCGGCGGTCGACTGCACGGACATCGACCTGGTGCGCCCCACGGCCGAGTACGCCCACGATGAGGGTCTCGGCAGCTCCATCACGGGCGGCTACGTCTACCGCGGCAGCGCCATCCCCACGCTGGTCGGTCGCTACGTCTTCGCGGACTTCGTCAGCGGTCGCGTCCTCGCCCTGAGCCTCGCCGACGACGGCGGCTACACGGTCGAACGCCTGCTCGACACCACCCGTTCCCCGGCCTCCTTCTTCGAGGACGCCGAGGGCGAGCTGTACCTCACGGATATCGCCTCCGGTCGCTACTTCCGCATCACGCCCAACGCGGCGAGCGAGAACAACCCGTGGCCCGACGCCCTGGCGGACACAGGCTGCATCGACCTCAACGACTTCGAAGCCTTTGTCAGCGCGGTGATCCCCTACGCCACCCTGGTGGATAGCTTCACGGAAGAGGCTGTGCACAGCAAAGGCTTCGCCCTGCCGAACAACACCTTCGTCGATGCCGGCCTCGACCCCGAGACGGGCAACGGCGACTGGACCCTGCCCGACAGCTACGTGCTGCTGCAGACCCTCGAGCTCAACGGCTCGCCGGTGGAGACGCGCGTGCTCGCCCGGCACACGGACGGGCGCCTGCGCGGCTACACCTACGCCTGGGATCCGATCACCCGCGTCGCCACCCGCGTGCGCGGCGGCGCCCTCGTCAACCTAGGGGAAGCGGAAGGTCTGGCGGGGCCCCTCTGGTACTACCCGAGCGAGAACGAGTGCCTCGATTGCCACCTCGGCCCTGCCGGCGGCAGCCTGGGTCTCGAATCACCGCAGCTAAACAGCTTGTTCACCTACGGGCCACGACGCGCCAACCAGCTGACGACGCTGGAGGGTATCGAGCTGTTCACCGAGGCGCTCCCGGCACCGGCCACCGACCTGCCCGCCTTCCCGCGCCTGGACGACACGGAAGACACCCTGACCCGTCGCGCCCGGGCCTACCTGCACGTGAACTGCTCCAGCTGCCATCGCCCCGGCGGCAGCGCCCCCGGTGCCCTGGATCTGCGCTTCGAGCAGACCGTCGACATGATCGGCGCCTGCGACGTCGCGCCCATGCGCGGTGATCTCGGCGTGGAGGACCCGCGCCTGATCGCCCCGGGCGATACGGACCGATCGATCCTGCGCGCGCGGATGGCCGAGCGCGGTCCGCGCCAGATGCCGCCTTCGGGCCAGCGTATCGCCGACGCCGCCGGTATCGCCCTGGTCGACGCCTGGATCAGCGCCATGGGCCCCGATTGCCTGATCCCGGACGAGGACGACGTCGGCATCATCATCGTGCCGCCGCCGGAGGACGAGCCGCCGCCGGAGGATGATCCGGATGCGGCCAGCATCGCCGCCTTCCAGGCCACCGTGTGGCCTTTGGTGCGCGGCGAGGCGATGTGTTCGAACTGCCATGTGGTGGGCGGCGCGGCCGCGCCGGGCTTCGCGGATCCCGTGGTGGAGACGGCCCACATGCAGACCATCGACAACATGCTGGTCAACCTCGAAGTGGCCGCTGCCTCGCGCCTCGTCGAACGCCTCGCCGTGGACAACCACCGATGTTGGAGCGCGGACTGCAACGCCGACGCCGCGCAGATGCAGGCAGCGATCCAGGCCTGGGCCGATCTGCTCGCCGACCCGCCGCCGGATCCCGATCCGGACGAGTGATCCCAAGATCCACCGCGACGGCAAACGATTCCTTACGGATCTTTGCCGTGGCGGCCACATCCGTCCCCTAAGCTTCAGCGAAGTCATCGACTTAGCGAATCCATGTTCAGTACCCGCCATGCCGACGGGTACAGAGCCACGAAAGCGTTCAGGGGACAGCCATGGGGCAGAGCAAGATCCGGTCAGCCGCGCTTAAGGCGGGGTTGGCCATCGCGGTGTTGGTGGTCGGGGGTGTGCTCTCGCGGGCGATGATCGCCGGGCGCGAAACGCCGCAGCGGTTCACGCCACCGCCCTCGGTGGTGAGCGTCGACGCCACCCGCCTGGTGCCCACCGAATACGCTATCGAGTTGCTCAGCGACGGCACCGTGTCCCCGCGCACGGCCACCACCCTCATTCCCGAGGTGGCAGGGCGCATCGAAGAGGTCGCCGAGCAGTTCCGCGCCGGCGCCTTCTTCGAGGCGGGCGACGTGCTCGTGCGCATCGACGCGCGCAACTACAGCCTGGCAGTGACGTCGGCCGAAGCTGCGGTCGCCCAGGCCCAGGCAGCCCTCGAGCTGGAACTTGCCGAAGCGGAGGTCGTGGCCGGCGACTGGAAGGCCCTCGGCCGTGAAGCCCCACCGCTCGGGTTGCGCGAGCCTCAGATCGCCGCCGCCCGGGCCGACCTCGCCTCGGCGCAGGCGCAGCTAGAACGCGCGCGGGTAGATCTGGAACGCACGGTGCTGCGCGCCCCCTACGCCGGTCGCGTGCTCTCGATCAGCGCGGACGTCGGCCAGTTCGTCAACGTCGGCTCCACCCTCGCCGAGCTCTACTCGGTGGAACGCGCCGAGGTGCGCCTGCCCCTGGCGAGCCGACAGCTCGCGTACGTCGATCTGCCCGGCAGCTACCGCGACGACGAGGGCCGTGCTCCCTCCCCCCGCGTCGAGCTGACGGGCAAGTTGGGCGATCGCTCGCACCGGTGGTCGGCGCGCATCGTGCGCAGCGAGGGCGCCATCGACAGCGCCAGCCGACGCCTGTTCGTCATCGCCGAGGTGATCGACCCCTACGCACGTCTCGCCAACGACTCCCGCCCACCCCTGCGCGTGGGTCAGTTCGTCGAGGCGCGGATCGAGGGGCGCACCCTCGACAACGTCTTCGTGCTGCCCCGCCAGGCCCTGCGCGGAGCGGACGAGCTGCTCACCGTGACCAGCGAGAGCACCTTAGAACGCCGTCAGGTGCACGTCGCCTGGCTGACCGACGACACGGTGGTGATCGATGAGGGCCTGAGCGCGGGCGAGGTGGTGGTGACCACGCCGCTCGCGGTCGTGGCCGATGGCACCCTCGTGCGCGCCACGGTGGACGGCGAAGCGCCGCCGCGACGTGGCCGCGGGAGCGGCGGCGCCGGCGGCGGCCGACCTAGCCCGGCGGTGGCCGGCGAGGCGGCGGCGAGCGCCTCGCGATGAAGGGACTGATCGACTGGTTCGCGCGCAACGACGTCACCGCGAACCTGCTCATGCTGACGATTCTCGGCGCGGGCTTCATGACCGTGCGCGGCCTCCCCTTGGAAGTGTTCCCCGCCTTCGACATCGACGTGGTGAACGTGCGCGTGCCCTTCCCCGGCGCCACGCCCGTGGAGGTGGAGCAAGGCATCACGATCAAGGTGGAGGAGGCGATCTACGAGATCGAGGGCATCAAGCGCCTGCGCTCCACGGCCAGCGAAGGGCTCGGCACGATCACGGCGGAAGTGGACCGCGGCTACGATCCGAAGGACCTGCTGGAGGAAATCAAGGTGCAGGTCGATGCGATCAGCACCTTCCCCGTGGACGCGGAGAAGCCCGTCGTCTACATCCCGCAGACGGGCTTCGAAGTCATCGACGTAGTGTTGCACGGGAGCGTGCCCGAGGCGGAGCTGCGCAAGCTCGCCGAGCGCGTCCGCGACGACGTCGCCACCCTGCCCGGCATCACTCAGGTCTCGCTCTCGGGCGTGCGCGAGTACGAGATCTCCATCGAGGTCTCCGCTGCCACCCTGCGCGAGTACGGCCTCACCTTCGATCAGGTGGCGCAGGCCATCCGGCGCTCCTCCCTGGACCTCTCCGCGGGGCAGATCCGCAGCCCAAGCGGCGACATCGTGCTGCGCACCGAGGGCCAGGCCTACGAGCGCCTGGACTTCGAGCGCATCGTGGTGCGCGGCGCGGACGGCACCCGCATCCCGCTCTCGGAGATCGCCGTGGTGCGCGACGGGTTCAGCGAAGAGCCCGTGTCCTCCGCCTTCGATGGCCAGCTGGCGGCCGTGATCGAGGTGGATCGCGTGGGCGACCAGAGCGCCATCGAGATCGCCGCCACGGTCAAGGACTACGTCGACCGTGCCGCCGCCACGCTGCCCGCAGGCGTCGCCATCACCGTGTGGGACGACAACTCCGAAGTGGTCAAGGCGCGCCTCGGCACGCTCACCAAGAGCGCCATCCAGGGCGGTTTGCTGATCCTCATCCTGCTCACCCTGTTCCTGCGCTGGTCCGTCGCCCTTTGGGTGGTGGTTGGGATTCCAGTGTGCTTCATGGGCGGCATCGCCCTCATGCCCACCCTGGGCGTGACGATCAACCTTCTTAGCCTCTTCGCTTTCATCCTGGTGCTCGGCATCGTGGTGGACGATGCGATCGTCACCGGCGAGAACATCTACAGCCACCTGCGCGCCGGTGCACCGCCGGAGCAGGCGGCCATCCGCGGCACGCAGGAGATTGCGGTGCCCGTCACCTTCGGTGTGCTGACCACGGTGGCGGCCTTCACGCCGCTGCTGTTCATCGAAGGGACGCGCGGCAAGCTCTTCGCCCAGTTCCCCCTGATCGTCATTCCCGTGTTGCTATTCTCCCTGGTGGAATCGAAGCTGATCCTGCCCGCCCACCTGAAGCACGCGCGCTCCCACGCCATGCGCGACGACGACGTGGGCTTGCTCACGCGCGTGCAGCGGCGCATCGCCGACTCCCTCGAGTGGTTCGTACGGCACGTGTACCAACCCTTCCTCGACCTCGCCATCCGCTATCGCTACGTGGTGCTAGCGTCCTTCGTCGCGCTGGCAATGCTGACCTTCGCCACCGTGGCGAGCGGCAACCTACGCTTCATCTTCTTCCCCCGCGTGCCGAGCGAGACCGCCACGGCGAGCCTCACCATGCCGACGGGCACCTCCTTCGAGGTGACCCGCGCCGCGGCCCGGCGCATGAGCGATGCGGCCGATGCCCTGCGCGAGGAGTTCGTGGACCCGGTCACCGGCGAGAGCGTGATCACCCACATCTACGAGGTGGTCGGCGGCGGCGGCGGGGGCGGCTTCTCGTCCAGCCAGAGCACGACGGCGCAGAGCAACGTGGCGCGTGTGCTGGTGGAGTTGACGCCGGCGGAGAGTCGCCCGGACGGGCCGTCCACCCGCGATGTGGTGGCCAGCTGGCGCAAGCGCATCGGCACCATCCCCGGCGCCGAGGATCTGAACCTGCGGGCGGAGTTCGCCCGCGGCGGTGCGCCCATCGATGTGCAGCTCACCGGCCAGGACTTCGACGAGCTGCGCGCAGTGGCGGCGAGCGTGCGCGAACGCCTCGCCACCTACCCCGGTGTCTTCGACGTCACCGACGACTTCGAGGCGGGTAAGGCCGAGATCGAGCTAGCCCTGAGACCCCAGGCGGAACCCCTCGGCCTCACCCTGGACGATCTCGCCTCGCAGGTGCGCCAGGCCTTCTTCGGTCTCGAGGTGCAGCGCGTGCAGCGCGGCCGCGAGGAGGTGCGGGTGTACCTGCGATACCCGCGCGTGGACCGCGAGTCGATCGCCACCCTCGAAGCCATGACCATCCGCACCGCCAGCGGCGCCGACGTGCCCTTCGAGGAAGTGGCCCTGGCGACCAAGGGGCGCGGCTTCGCCTCGATCACGCGGGTCGACCGCACACGCAAGGTCAGCGTGACGGCCGATGTCGACAAGGAAAGCGCGGACGTGGAGGGCATCAAGGCCGATCTCAACGCCTGGCTCGGCGGCGAGCTCACCACCCGGCCCACCGTGCGCTTCACCCTCGAGGGCGAGGCGGCCGAACAGCGCGAGTCCTTCGGCAGCGTGACCAACGGCGCGCTGTTCGTGCTGTTCGCGATCTACGTGTTGCTGGCCGTGCCCTTCCGCTCCTACCTGCAGCCGCTGATCGTGATGCTAGTGATTCCCTTCGGCGTGATCGGGGCCATGCTCGGACACATGATCATGGGCCTCACCTTGAGCTTCGTGAGCGTGCTCGGCATGCTCGCCCTGTCCGGGGTGGTGGTGAACGACAGCCTGGTGCTGGTGGACTACGTCAACCAACGGCGCCGCGAGGGCGCCAGCGTGCGCGAGGCGGTGTACGCCGCGGGCGGCGCCCGCTTCCGCCCCGTCCTGCTGACCTCCCTGACCACCTTCGCGGGGCTCATGCCGCTGATCTTCGAGAAATCCACGCAGGCTCAATTCCTGGTGCCGATGGCGGTGTCCCTGGGCTTCGGCATCCTCTTCGCTACCGCCATCACGCTGCTGCTGATTCCGATGAACTACCTGGTGCTGGACGATCTCGTGCGGCTCCCGGGGCGGGTCGTGGCATTCGCGAAGCGCCTGCTCGGCGAGACCCGACCGGCGCCGGTGGGCAGCTAGAGGACTTCAGGAGCGGGTGGATCCCCGACGGATCGCCCGCTATCGTCTCCAGACCGTTCTCGCGAGAGAACGCCTCGAGCGCGAAGATGGAAGACGTCCCGGAACCCGCAGAGCTCCCCGCTGCCAGGCGTGACTGGTTTGGCATCATCGTCAGCCTGGCCGCCCTGGCCACCTCGGCCGCCTCGATCTTCATCGCCGTGCAGAACGCCGACTCCATGGAGCGACTGGTCGAGGCCAACAGCTGGCCCTACCTCCAACTCGATTCGAGCAATGTGGTGGACGGGGAACGGGTGATCCAGCTGACCCTGTCCAACGCCGGCGTCGGCCCCTTGCGCCTCGAGTCCTTCGTGATCCGAGCCGAGGACGGCACCCCCCTGCGCCATATCGGTGAGCTCATCCGCCACGGCTACGATGACCAGTGGACGCCCCCGAAGAGCACGGAGGAACGCGAGGCGCCCACGACGTACACCACGACCCCCAGCGGCCGCGTGCTCGCCCCGGGTGAAGCGGTCTTGGTGTTCGCTGTGCCCTACGACGCAGCGTCGGAGCCATTGTGGTCGGCGATCGACCGGGCGCGATTTACCTACCGCTTCGAGGCCTGCTACTGCTCGGTGTTCGACGAGTGCTGGCGCACGAACCTCGTCGAGAGTCGACCGCAGCCGGTCACAAGCTGTCCGGCGGAGCCCGAGATCTGGCGCGGCTGAGCTAGCGTCCCCGATAGTCGATCGATCACCTACTCGCTGATCAGCTGCGAGAGGTAAGGGCCGTCGGTCGCCGGCGAGTGATCGACCATCACCAAGGCGGGTTCGGCCTCCTCAGGTGTCGAGCCCTGAGGCGGTCCGATGATGATGAAGGCCGCGGCCATCAGAGCGCCGACCACCACGGATTTAACCTGTTCCAACCGCTCGCTGTTCACTGCGTCTCTCCATCTGCGCGTGGGTGCATGTGATGGAGGCAGTGTGGCAAGGCAGGAAGCGGGCGGCGTCTGCTCAGCGACGGCGAGGGGAGGTACAGGTGTGATCCCCGTCTCATAATCCCCCCGCGCCGCCCGTAGGCGATCCCGCAGACCGGAAAGCAAAACGCCCGCGCCGACAGAAGTCGACGCGGGCGTGAGCGGAGCAGCGCCTGGATCGGCTCAGGCGCGCCGGCGCAGACCCAGCACGCCGAGGCCGCCGAGCAGCAACCAGGCCGCGGCCGGTACGGGCACCACGGCGGCCGCGCCGGAGAAGGCGACATTGTCCAAGTAGAAGGACTCGGCGGAGGAGTTCGACTCGCCCTCGAAGAGGAGCGTCGCCATGGTGAAGCCTGAGAGATCGGCAATCAGGTTCAACCACACACCCTCGATGCCGAGGTCGTCGATGTCGCTACCCGCGGTGTCGATGAGATCGACGACGCCCCCGTCGCCCTCCACCCACACGCGCACGCGGTCGCCATCCTCGTAACCGGTCTCGTTCACGAAGAGATCCACGGTGAGGGTGGCGTCCGTGACGCCGGAGAGGTCGACGGTGTCGAAGGTGATGGTCATCAGGCCGTCGGGGTCGCTGATCTGGAACCCCTGCAGGCCATCGGTGTAGGCACCGACATCGCCGGTGAAGTCCGTGACGCCGACGAAATCGCCGTCGGTCAGGCCACTGCTGTCGCGCGTGTTGGTGTAAAAGCTCGAAAAGCCGAGCTCACCGCCGATGCTGGTGTAGTTGACGATCGGCTCGCCCGCGTTGTCCAGCAGAGCGTGGTCCGTGTCTGCCGGCAGCGTGTCGGTGTACTGGCCGCCGACGGCTTGCGGTTCTTCAAAGCTGGTGCCGGCGATGGTGGAGGCGCTCGTGGCGCCCGACCAGGCGCCGAGGCATAGGAGTGAGAGCAGGGTCGCGTTCTTCATCGTTTCGTCTTCCCGGGCGCCGAAGCGCGTTTAATCGGAATATCAGCCGGCGAGGCTAGAGCGCCAACGTTGCCGGCTGATGACGATTCGATGAAGTGTGTATGTGCCGGCGCGCGGCGCGCTAGCGGGAAGCGTCCCCGCTGGCAGGCTCTGAGGGGGCGTCGAGGAGTTCGATCGCGGCCAGCGTCATGGCCTTCACGCCTGCCCGAATCGAAGGCTCTGGCGCGATCCTGAAGAAGGGCGAGTGGTGGGACGGCACCTGCGCACCGCCGTCGCGCTCGCGGATCAGGTCTTCTTCAGGCGTGCCTCCCACGCGGAAATAGAAGCCGGGCACGGCGTCCGCGGTCTTCGTGAAATAGGCGAAGTCTTCGGCACCCATGCCCTTCTGTTCAGCGAAGTACACCTGACCGTCGCCCATGTCGCGCTGGAGGCGGGGAATGATGCGTGAGGCGAGGGCCGGATCGTTCTCGGTCACCGGCGTGGACTCCTCGAGGAAGGTCACCGTGGGGAGCTTGTCCTCCGGGAAGCCCGCCATGCGTCCGGCGTTGATCGCGATGCGCTCGATGCCCGTGAGCAAGCGCCGACGCGTGTCCTCATCGTTCGACCGCACCGTGAGCTGAAGATCGACGCGCTCGCCGATGATGTTGTGCTTCTGACCGCCGTGGATGGAACCCACCGTGACCACGCCGGGCTTGAGCGGAGAGACCTCACGGCTCACCAGCGTCTGCAGGGCGACGATGATCTGTGCCGCCAGCACCACCGGGTCCTTACCGCGGTGAGGCGAGGCGCCGTGGGCCCCGACGCCGTGCACGGTGATGTCCACGCTGTCCGAGCTCGAATAGGTGAGGCCGGAGGTGACGCCGATCTTGCCGGCCGGCTCGCCCGCCGCCACGTGCAGGGCGAGGGCGTAGTCTGGGCGGGGGAAGCGTTCGTAGAGGCCGTCGTCGAGCATGGCCTTGGCGCCGGTGATGCGCTCCTCGGCCGGCTGACCGATGAACACCACCGTGCCCGACCATTCCTCGCGCATCGCCACCAGGCGGCGCGCCGTGCCCACCAGCGAGGCCATGTGCATGTCGTGACCGCAGGCGTGCATCACCGGCTTCTCATCACCGAAGATATTCGTTTGCTTCGCCTCCGAGGCGTACTCGAGGCCCGACAGCTCGCGCACGGGCAGGCCGTCCATATCGGCGCGGATCATCACCACAGGCCCTGGCCCATTGCGCAGGATCGCGACGACGCCGGTGCGACCCACACCCGTGGTCACCTCGGGCACGCCTGCATCGAGCAGCTCCTGCGCCAAGCGCTTGGCCGTCTGCTCCTCGCGGAAGGAGAGCTCCGGATTCTCGTGGAAGTGAACGAACAAGTTCCCGAGGTAGGCGTAGTCCGCGTCGATCGCCCGCTCCAATTGCTCCGGCGTCAACTCGGCTTGCGCGAGCGGTGCCAGACCGGCCGTCACGGCGGCGAGCAGGGTGGTGTGTAGGGGGGCCGCGGTCCTGGGCATGGGAGCTCCGTTGCTTGCGTTCTGGTGCTGATCGGGGAGTGCTGCGAGGATAGGCGCGCACTGCTCCGTCGAGCCTAGCACAAGCCCCCGCCACCACCGCACCACGAGGACCCCCCTATGGGCGCCGCCGATGATCGCTGCTTCGTCACCCACCTGAGCTGTTCGAAGACTGGCGAACACCTGCCCGCGGGCCAGCTGCACAACTTATCGCCGCAGGGGGCGCCGCTGCTGGTCCACTACGATCTGGACGCGGTGGGCCGGGCCGTTCAGCGCGAAGACCTGCGCGATCGCGAGCCCACGCTCTGGCGCTACCGCGAGCTGCTGCCCGTCCGGGACTTCGCGAACCGCGTGAGCTTGGGCGAGCAGATGACCCCGCTGGTGGGGCTGCCGCGCCTCGGCGGATCCCAGGGACGGCTCACGGTGAAGGATGAGGGGCGCTTGCCCACTGGATCGTTCAAGGCACGCGGCTTGGTGATGGCGGTGACCATGGCCCGGGAGCTTGGCGTGAGCGCCTTCGCCATCCCCACCAACGGCAACGCGGGCGCGGCGCTGAGCGCCTACGCCTCGCGGGCCGGCCTGCCGTGTCACGTCTTCTGCCCCAAGGACACGCCCAGCATCAACATGGAGGAGACGGCCCTGCAAGGCGGCACGGTGTATCGGGTCGATGGCTACATCAACGACTGCGGCCGCCTGGTCGGCGAGCGCAAGACACAGGAGGGTTGGTTCGACGTCTCCACCCTCAAGGAGCCCTACCGCATCGAGGGCAAGAAGACGATGGGGCTCGAACTCGCCGAGCAGCTGGGCTGGCGCCTGCCCGACGTCATCTTCTATCCCACCGGCGGCGGCACGGGGCTCATCGGCATGTGGAAGGCCTTCGCCGAGTTGCGCCAACTCGGCTGGCTCGACGATGCACGCATGCCAAGGATGGTGGCGGTGCAGGCGAGCGGCTGCGCCCCCATCGTGCGCGCCTTCGAGCGCGGCGACACCCACGCCGAGCCCTGGGTCGACCCGCACACGGTGGCGACGGGGATTCGCGTGCCCGCGGCAATCGGCGATTTCCTGATCCTCGACGCCGTGCGCGAAAGCGGCGGCTTCGCCATTGCCGTGGACGACGAGCACACCACGCGCGCCCTCGCCGAGGTCGCCACCGAGGAGGGACTGCTCCTCTGCCCAGAAGGGGCTGCCACCTACGCTGCCTGGCAGCTAGCGCGCGACCGGGGACTCATCGCGCCCACCGATCACGCCGTTCTGTTCAATTGCGCGACCGGCCTGAAGTACCCCCTGCCGCCGATCGACGGTCCCGTGGTCCAGCCGCCCACCGCTTGAGCACCAGCTAACACACGACGTGACATTCACTTCTGCAGCGATCGGGTAGCAGCCCGGCTCGCTGCGCATAGGCCGTCGCCGACGCATAGCACCAAGAGAATCAAGCGCCTGCGGCGGTGAGCGGGGCCAGCCTTGTTCACCGCAGCAAATTGCTGCAGATCCGATACGCGAAATCAGCGCGACGACCGCCTTTACATTCGCTATATTTGTCGCGTCTCAACAATATGTTGGGGCGTCGACGGATCGCCTCTAATAACGAAACTGATTCGCGAATCAGCACTGAATAACGCCAACGCTAGGGATGGTGACATGACCCTCAAATACACTCGGCCGCTCGTCGCAGCGAGCCTCGCTCTCGCTGCTGGGCTGGCGAACGCCCAACTCAACTTGGTATCTGATCTGCCACCGGGGCAGCTGCCAGGCACCTCGGTCACCTGGAGCGTCGAGAACGCCCCGGCAAACGCTACCTACCGCCTGGCGGTGACCCGCATCGGCGGTCAGCAGCAGGTGATCTACGACTACACCTCGATCAACGGACTGCGCTGGACGCCCCTGGAAGTGGGCCGCTACGCCGTCACCATGACCGTGCGCGACGGCGTGAACCTGGAAACCCTGCGCGCCGGCTTCCTGATTCGCCCGACGCCGGGCGTGAGCGTGCGCGAGACGCGCCACCCGCTGGTGGCCATCTATGGCGCCCCGGCCTGCCCGGCCGGCCTGCGTATGGCCGTCACCTTCTCGCCCGAGGGCGGCACGCAGCTGCCGGTGTCCACCGACGCGAAGGCTTGCGACGGCAACACCGCCATGAACTTCTACCTCGGCGGCATGCTGCCGGAGACCAACTACGCGGTGCGTCACGTCCTGCTCTCGCCGAACGGCACGGAGGTGGTCCAGGGGCCCCTGCGTCAGTTCACCACCGGCGCCATTCCGGAGGGTTTGGACGACATTCCCGAAGTCACGGTGGACTCGCCGGCTACGGCAGACGTTAGCACCGAAGAGCGCTTCGTCGTGTTCGGCCCCACGGCGGGCCTCGGCGGACGCCCGATCGCGACCGATCTCGACGGCAATCTCGTGTGGTACTACAACCCGCCCGATGCCGATGAGAGTGGGGTCACGCTCACCCGCATGTCGAGCGGCGGTCGCATCATGCTGATCGGCGCCGCCACCAGCAACGATCGCTTCCGCGTGCGCGAGATCGATCTGGTCGGTAACACGCTGCGCGAAACCAACGCCCGGCGCCTGTCTGAGCAGTTCGCCGCCAACGGTGGCACGGTACCGCTCACCACCATTCACCATGAGGCACGCGAACTGCCGAACGGCCAATGGATCGTGCTGGCCCACTCGGAAGCCCGTATCGACGGCGCGCAGGGCGAAGAAGGCCCAGTGGACATCCTGTCCGACATCATCCTCGGCCTCGATCGCAACATGCAGGTGATCTGGCAGTGGGACGCCTTCGAGCACGTGGACCTCGAGAAGGTGGCGATCCTCGGTGAGCTGTGCACCTACAACCCGGAAACCGGCGCTACCCAGGGCGGTTGCCCCATACTGTTCCTGTCCCAGGACGACTACGGCCCCGAGGGCCCGGGCTCCGAGCCTGACGGCGTGCTCGAGGCCAACGACTGGCTGCACAGCAACGCCCTTGGCTACCGCGAGTCCGACGGCACCATCGTCATGTCCATCCGCCACCTCGACTGGATGATGGGTATCGACTACGCCGACGGCCAGGGCACCGGTGCCGTAAAGTGGAACCTCGGCAAGGACGGCGACTTCACGCTCACGGACGGTGTCGACCCGGACCTGTGGCAGAGCCACCAGCACGACAACAACTTCATCGGTGACAACCAGATGCTGGTGTACGACAACGGTAACGCCCTGACCGCTTGTGCCGCCGATCCGATCAACGGCTGCGGCAGCCGTGCGCAGCTCTACAGCTTCGACGAGAACACGATGGAAGCCACGCTGGAGCACAGCCTCGCCACGCGCGAATACTCCTTCGCGCTCGGCTCAGCCCAGCTGCTGGAGAACGGCAACATCTACGCCAACTCGGGCATCATCGGCTTCAGCTACGCCCTCGGCGATGAGTTGACGCCCTCCGGCGAGGTGGCCCTGTCCCTGCGGGTGAGCGTGCCGGTTTACCGCCAGTTCCGGGTGAAGGATCTCTACACCCGCAACGACTGACCCCGCTACCGACCGATGGGGAATTTCGGTTCCCCATCATCGGCCAACTAGCACAAGGCCGCCGAGGCATCACACCTCGGCGGCCTTTTTCATGGCCGCGTTTCAGCGGCCGACGATCAGGGAGCGCTGAGGATCAGGTCCACATGATCCTGCTGCGTCAACACCTCAGGGAACTCACCGGCGCGGGCGATGACCCGATGGCGCCCAAGCTGAGTGTTAGGTGTGGTCGGCAAGGTGACGGTGAAGGAGAAGGACTGACCGGCACCGAGGGTAATCGTACGCGGCGCACGGAAGACCACCTCGGCCCCGGCCGGCGTTTGGCGCACCATCCATAGCTCTCGCGTCTGGGCGGCGTCGCTGTGGTTGCGTACGGTCAGCTCCAGGGAGAAGGTCTCGCCCGCGGTGCCCACCACCTCCTCATCGCCCTTGAAGCGGGCCGAGAGCAGCGGCTCGACGAACACCTGCGTGCTGTCGAGGGCCACGTCGAGCACCTCGGTCTCGATGCCGCTGGGGAACACCGCATTGATGTCCGCCCTATCTTCCGATCCGGTACCGAAGTGCACCTGTAGCGTGTTGCGTCCCGCGTAGCCTGACCCGCCGTCCACCTCACGTAGCAATTGGGTGCCGGTGGCGGTGGTGAGGCGCAGGCGGGTGCCGATACCGTCGCGATTGGACACGGTGCCCTGCACGCGCACCTTCACCCAGTGCTCGCCGCCCCCGGTGGGGTTCAGGTCGTTTCGGTACAGCGTGTTGGTGCCCTCGAAGGTGGAGACCAGCAGGTCGAGATCGCCATCATCATCGAGGTCCGTGACCGACGAGCCGCGATAGAGCTTCTGCGCCGTCATCCCCACCTGCTCGTGCACTTCGGGGAAGGGGTTAGGCCAGTTGTTGAGAAACAGGTAGACCGGGTTCGCGTGCTGGTAGTCATCGCCGCCGAAGGTCACGGGGAACTTCTCGATCGGTACGCCGCCGTTGACCACGATCAGATCCTCCCAGCCGTCGTGGTCCATATCGAAGAATCCCGTGCCCCAGCCCACGAGCCCGCGGCCACCGAAGATGTCCTGATCGTTGGCGTCGACGCCGAGGAACTTGGCGACGTTGGCGAAGATGAAGTCAAAGGGGTCGCCCGAGGCGAGGTCGTTCGAACCGACGTCCGTGGAGTAGTAGTCGAAGGTGCCGTCGCGGTTGATGTCGCCGATGGCGATGCCCATGCCCGCCTGCGGGTAGTCGAAGGAGACCACGTCGCTGACGTCGGTGAAGGTCCAGTTCAGCACGCCGGGGCCATCGTTGCGGAACAGGCGGTTAGGCACGCCCGTGCCGCTCTCGGTGCCGAAGTCGTTGACCACGGCGAGGTCGGCATCGCCGTCGTTATCGAAGTCGGTGAAGGTGGCGGCCAGGGCGCAGCCCGCGATCTTCGGCAGCCCCGACAGGGCGATGCCCGTGGACGGGCCCACATCGTCAAAGCTGCCGTCGCCGTTGTTGTGCCAGAGATAGTCGGCCGTACACGTTACCGGCAGGAACCCGTTGTCTGGGGTCTCCGGCGGCACGATGTGATTGCCGACGAAGATATCGAGGAAACCGTCCGCATCGAAGTCACCGAAGGTGATCACCCCCGTGGTGCGCTCGCCGTCGTTGCCGAGGCCCGCGCTCTCGGTGATGTCGATGAAGCGGACCTGGCCGTCGAGCGGACTGTTCTCGTAGAGGCGGTTCTGCCCCTTGTTGCCGACGAACAGATCCTGATCGCCATCGTTGTCGATGTCGGCGGCGCCGACGGCGAAGGTGACGCCGGTGCAATCGTCTGCACCACCGGCCCCTAAGAGTTCCGTAAACTCCCCCTTGCCGTCGTTCAGGTACAAGCGATTGCAGCCGACCATCTGCGTGGCGTAGAGGTCATCGTCGCCGTCGCCGTCTACGTCCACCCACGCGGCACCGGCGCCGATCGGCACCTGGTGATCCCCGATCTGGGTGAACTCTACGCCCGCACTCGCGGTGACATCGGTGAACTGCAGCTCTGCCCTAGCTGCGTAGCTGCCAAGCATCAGCATAGACACGGCAGCGCAGCAAGTGCCCGTAAGCACTCGCTCCCTTGACATAATCGACATCAACCTGCCCTCGCCTAGCATCGTTGTTATTCGATTGGTGATAAACGCGCCCTGCGTCCCTAGTGCAGCGGCGTCTTTTTGATCCTAGCAACAACGATTGGCGGAAGCGATATGCGCCTACGGGATGTCGGTGGAGTGGTCCCGGCTACGGCGCTGGCGCGACGGCGCTCTCCAACAGTCGGATCGTGCCGAGGTCTGCATCGATCTGTGCGTTCAACCCCAGGGGCAAGACGAACTGCTTCGGGATATGACCGATCATGCTGCCGCTGAAGGCCGGCACGCCGAGGGGCGTGAAATGACGTTCGAGCACTTCCTCCAGCGTGAGCGATCCGTAGTCGGTGCCGGGCCCGCAATCGGTGCAGCGACCGAACACCACGCCGGCGAGGCGATCGAGAATGCCGGCGAGCTTGAGTTGCGTGAGCATACGGTCGACGCGGTAGACCGCCTCGCCCACGTCTTCCAGGAACAGGATGGCGCCGTCGAAGTCGGGAACGTAAGAGGAGCCGACGATGGCGGTGAGCACGGTGAGGTTGCCGCCGAGGAGCGGGCCCTGGGCCTTACCGCCGCGAAGCGAGCGGATACGATGGTTCACCGGCACCAAGGTGTCGCGCGGGGTCCCGGTCGGGTTGCGCATGGTCACCGCTTCCCCCGCCATGACGACGCGCTGAAAGTACTCAGCGGAGAAACGGTCCAGCGGGCTCGGGCCATGAAAGGTGACCAATCCGGTGCGCTGGTGGACGCCGTTGATCAGCGCCGTGGCGTCGCTGTACCCCATGAGGATCTTCGGATGCTGGGCGATCGCCTCGTAATCAAGGAGCGGCAACAGGCGGGCCGAGCCCCAACCGCCCCGGGCGAAGATCATCCGCACCGACGGATCGGTGAAGAAACCGTTGATGTCCGCCGCCCGCGCCTCGTCCTCACCGGCGAAGTACCCCAGGCGGTCGTAGAAGTGCTCGCCCAGCACCACCTCCAGGCCCAGCGACTCGAGCGCCTCCTGCATGACCTCAATAGGAGCGCGCTTGAAGGCAGCGGTCGCAGGATTCACCAGTCCCACGCGATCTCCTCGCCGCAGGGCGGGCGCCTTGATCAGGGAACGCTGCGCGGCGGTGACCGGGCCGACGGACGCCCAGGTGAGGGCCGCCGCAGTGGCGGTGAGGAACTGGCGGCGTTGCATAGGCGGGGATCCGTGAGCGACCGGCGACACCGCTACTCTACCGCCAGGAATGCCCTCGACAAGCTGAGGCGAGTGCACACATCGCTCCATCCGCTGACTCGGCGCCCCCGATAACTCCGGATTCCGTCAAGCCGCACACCCCTGTCAGCACTTTACCCACGGATTACGTGATCGGCTTCACACTCGTGCCTGAGCAGTGCGTCGCGAAGACAACGCTCACTCTCGGCGCCCCTGATGAAATACGCCCATCTTCAGGCACACACCTTCAGGGCTGACCAACGTGAACAAGAACACTACCCTCGGCATCGCCGTCGTCGTCGCCATCTCCGCGGCTACCGCGCTTTCGCCCCGTGCACCGTCTTCTCACGGCGAACAGGACCTACCGCTGTTTGCCGCCGCAGACGTTACGCCGGGCGCTGGCCTGGGTGCCGGACTGGATCCCTCGAACCCCAGCGTCGGCGGCAATCTGGATACCGCCGGTTTCCCCTGGTCGCAGAGTCGGGGTGAAGCACCGGATCTGATCGGGCCGCCGGCGGGTGCCATCGGCAGCTTCCCGGGTGATCGCGGGTCCTTCGACGGCCGCAACGCCGACGAGTCCACCGCGCGCAAAGACGATGCCGGCACCGGCGACGTGAGCGACAAGATCGGCCCCGCCCTCGCGGCCTTTGCGGCGGCCGGTGGCGCTCAGCGCGTCAGCCTCATCGCACACCTCGACGAGCAGCCGGAACTGTTCGACGCCGAGCGCCTGGCGGCCTTGGGCGGTGTGGTCACTCAGGAATTCGCAGCGCTGAACATGCGCGCCGTGAGCCTCCCGGCCGGCTCGCTCGAAGCCCTCGCGATGGACCCGCACGTGGCCGGCCTGTCCCTCGACCGTGAGGTGATCGGCGCGTCCTCATCTTCGCGTCACACGAACAAGATGCCGAGGGGTAACAGCCCCAACGCCCAGTACCGCGGCAGCGGCATCAACGTGGCCGTGGTCGACTCCGGCGTCGGCGTGCACGGCGATCTCGACAACGTCGAGCACGTCAACCTGATCACGCCGAAGACGCGCTTGGCCAACGGCGTGCGCCACGACGGCGCTGCCGAAGCGCTGTACGTCTTCGACGAAGCTCGCGGCCGCCGCGTCTTCGACCGCTCAGTGGACGCTGGCGAGACGCCCGCAGACCTGGTGTTCGAGAACACCAACTTCGAGTGGGAAGACGGCACCGCACAGCTCGACAACGCGAGCCGCGCCTCCGCAGCGACGGGCACGGATCGCATCTTCAACGCCTGTCGCGCCAGCAACGAGATCACGCTGGAAGCCTGGGTGGAGCCCGACAACACCAGTCAGGGTGGCCCGGCCCGCATCATCACCTTCTCGATCAATTCGGGTAACCGCAACTTCACCCTGGCCCAGGACGGCAGCCGCTACGTCATGCGCCTGCGCACCACGACTAACGGCAACAACGGCACCGGTCGCCAGCTCTACACCCCCCACAACACGGTGAAGACGCAGCTCCAGCACGTGGTGGCGGTTCGCGATGCCCAGGGCAGTGCTCGCTTGTACGTCGACGGACAACTACGTGACGTCGAGACCATCGGCGGCGACTTCTCGAACTGGGTCGGCAGCTACAACTTCGCCATCGGCAACGAGTTCAACACGAGCCCCAACAACGGCAGCCGCGACTTCCGCGGCGACTACCACCTCGCGGCCGTGCACTGCGATGCCCTGAGCCCGAGCCAGGTGCTGGACCACTACAACGCGGGTCCCGACGCCTACGCTACGGACAACGATCCGAACGGTCACGGCACCCACGTGGCGGGCATCGTCGCCGCCGACGGTGAGAACTCGAACGGCGTGCACCGCGGTCCCGCCTCGGAGGCGACCGTCTACTCCCTGCGCATGCTGGACGAGAACGGCCGCGGCAACCTCTCCAGCGCCCTCGCGGCCATGGAGTGGCTCCTGCAGCACGGCGCCGAGAACGACATCAAGGTGGCCAACCTGTCCTTCGGCATGGCGGTCCTCCAGTCCAACCAGGTGGATCCGCTGGTGCAGGCTGTGGAAGCCGTGTGGGACTCGGGCATCACCGTGGTGGCCTCGGCGGGTAACTACGGCCGCGATGGGCACATGACCATCACGAGCCCGGGTAACTCGCGCAAGATCATCACCGTGGGCTCACTCACGGACAACGGCACGGGCCTCAACCCACTGGACGACTACCCCTCGACTTACTCCTCGCAGGGTCCGACGGCGATCGACTTCGTGCTCAAGCCCGATCTCGTGGCCTCAGGCAACCGAGTCATCTCCACCATCACCCAAGGCGGCAAGCTGCGCACGGACCTGTCCGACCGCGTGGTGTCCTGCTCCGGCAGCGACTGCGAGGGCGACTACCTCGAGATGTCCGGCACCAGCATGGCGGCCCCGGCCGTCGCCGCCACCGCGGCCCTGATGCTGCAGAAGGACTCATCGCTGACACCGGACACGATCAAGGCCCGCCTCATGCGCTCGGCTAAGAAGATCGATGGGGGTCCGACCAAGGTGGGCGCAGGCCTGCTCGACATCGAGGCAGCGCTCGACGACTCCGGTACGATCAGCGGCAATGCCCTGTCGCCCCTGATGGCGCGCTCCGACGACGGCACCGTGATGCTGGTGGAGAACACCGCGCAGTTGTGGGGTGATGCCAGCTGGAGCTCGGCTTACCTCTGGAGCGACGGTTACCTCTGGTCCGACGCCTACCTCTGGAGCGACGGCTACCTCTGGTCCGATGGCTACCTCTGGAGCGACGGCTACCTCTGGTCCGACGCCTACCTGTGGAGCGACGGCTACCTCTGGTCCGACGGCTACCTCTGGAGCGATGCGTACCTCTGGTCGGACAGCGTGCAGGATGAAGACGGTCTGCGTCTGAACGGTACCCTGAACGACGACTAACCCGGCGCACTCCTTCGCCACCACCGGGCTCGCGAGCGACTCATTCGCTCGCGGGCCTTCTTGCGTTCAGCGCTTCATCGAGGCGCGACGCTAGCGACTGGCGAGGGCCTCGAAGTCCACGCAATCTGCGGCCAGCTCCTCGCGCAGCGCCCGCTCGAGGGCTGGCGGGAGCGCATCGGCGAAGCCACCCTGCCCCTTCGGTACCAACACGGCCTTTAGCTGGGCCCGCAGCTTCTCGGGCAGCAGGCGGCGAAGGGTTCTCGAATAGAGATCGGACTGGATGGCGGCGCGGAGCAGGCCTCGGGGCACCCGCTTCTGTGCGCTCGCGTTGCGTTGGGCGCCGAGCGATGAGGTGACAGGCGCCAGCCCGAGGTGGGACCAGACGCGCTCGACGCTAGCCTCAGGGTCCGCCACGTAGTCGTCGAAGCGCAACACGAGCAGGGCGTCATCGCCGAAGGCGGCGCGCCAGGGCGCCAGCTGCCGATCGTAGCGCGACACCTCTCGCAGCAACGGCAACTCCTCGAGGGCCTGCACCAAATCACCACGATAGGCCCCCTTCGCAACGTCGTGTCGGTAGTGGCTACGCAGGCGATCCACGGGATCGCGACCGATGAAGACCAACCGCAGCTCAGGACCGAAGAGCGCGAGCGCCCGCGCCGCCACACCGGTGAAGGCCGGCAGCTTGGTGTAGGCGGTCGACGCCTCTGCACACCAGGCCTCGCGCGGCGCCCCGTCGAAGATCTTCAGATACCGCGCAAGACCCGCCTCCGTGAGGACCGCGTCGTCGGTGAGATCAGCGGGTTCTTTCATGCTCGGCGCGTGGATCGCGGGATGGGTCACCACGTCGTCGAACAGCGCCGTCGTGCCGGACTTCATCGCCCCGATCAACAGGAACATTCGCTCCGGGACACGGCCCCGGCGATCACCGACCTCAGACGCTTGCACGGCCTGTTGATCCCGGTTCGCCGGCGACGGGCAGTCGGTTCGCGTCGACACCCGTCAGATCGCTCAGGAACTGCGCGTAGGCGGCGCGACCCACCACCACCCCGTGCGCAGCGGCCTCAAAGGCGGCCTGACGCCTGGCGTTCAACAGCGCTCGCCCGCCCTCGGCAGCGTACGCCAGAAGCACCTCGGCGTAAGCCTTCGGATCGGACTCCCGCCCCGCCTCGATGACGACACCCGTCTCGGCGACATCGCTCGCGATGCAGCCCCGATCGGGCGCGACCACCGTGGCGCCCAGGCGCATCGCTTCGAGCACCACGTTAGGCTGTGCTTCGAAGCGGTAGCGGGTCGGGAAGACGAAGACGTCCGTGCGCTTCAACAGCTCACGCTTATCCTCGCCGTAGAGCGGACCCAGCCAGCGCACCTGTTCCGGGGCGTGCGCCACCAGGGCCTCGATCGCCGCCCGCGTGTCCGCGTGCGGCACGGGCCCCGCCAGGGTGAACTGGCAGGCCTGGCTGCGCGCCAGCACGAGACGTGCCGTGGCCAGGAAGGTATCGACACCTTTCTCCGGGATTAGGTTGGAGAGCATCGTGACCCGAATCGGCGCGTCCGCGACGAGGGGCTCGGGGCGGTCCTGCGGGCCGGCGAAGCCGGCGTACTGCGAGAGATTCCCCACGACGTGCGACGGTCCAACAGCACTCCCGTAGGCCTCGCGAAACCGTCGCGCCATGGACTCACACAGAAACACCTGGGCGCCAGCGCTGCGCGCTCGCAGGGCATCGATCCTGGCCATCAGAGGATTGGGGGCACGCACGTATTCGAAGGTGCGGTGCTGCAACACGATCCGGTAGCCCAAGGCCTTGGCCGTGGCCGCCAGGCCCCAGGTGTAGACGAGGCCTCGTCCTCCATCCGCCACCAGGTAGAGCGAACGTTTTCGATAACGTAGCGACAAAGCGAGCATCGTCACCCAGGCTGCCACGACGCGGCCGGCTTTGCGGGCGTGGGTCACCACGCTCTTCTCGAGGGCTCCGGCCGCCACACTGCGCCGAACCAGCCGGACGCCGGGGCAGGCGGCGATATCGCCTGCGATCCGCTCCAGGTTCTTGGATTGGCCGTTGATGGGCGGTGGCAGGGCACCGATCACCAGGATGAGATGCACCCCGTTCACCTGCCTCGGCAAGCCCCCGCGGACCCGTCGTCCGTCATCGGCAGGCGCAGCCGAGCGCCGCGGGGTCGGCGGCGCTCGCTACGCTTCCTCGGGGTGCCTCGCACCGGGCAGGCGGTGTCAGGTCTTGGAGGCGTCGAAGATGCTCTGGATGGAGGCGTCCATCGTGCTGTTGAACGCCTCGTCCGTCTGCTGGGCGGAGAGGCCTTCGCTCAAGGCACGGGAGAAGCTCGCCACCATGCCGTGCTGGCGGGCGAGGCGCGCGTTGGCCTCCTCACGGCTGTAACCGCCGGACAGGGCCACCACCTTCAGCACCCGCGGATGGGCGATGCAGTCGGCGTAGAGGTCGTCCTTCTCCGGCAAGGTGAGCTTGAGCATCACCATCTCCTCGGCACCGAGGGCATCGAGGTGCTGCATGATGTTGGCGTGGAGGATTTCCTCGGCGCCGGCCTTGTCGGGGCAGTGGATGCCCACCTCGGGCTCGATGATGGGCACGAGGCCGGCGGCGATGATCTGCTTGCCGACGGCGAACTGCTGCTCGACGATCGCAGCGATGCCCTCGCCGTTGGCCTGCTTCACCACCGAGCGCATCTTGGTGCCGAACATGCCCTTGGCCTTGCCGCGCGCGAGGAGCTCATCGAGGCCCGGCATGGGCTTCATCAGCTGCACACCCTGCGACTCCTCGGCGAGCCCCTTGTCCACCTTGAGCAGGGGCACCACGTTCTTCTCCTCCCACAGGTAGTCCCCGGTGGGGCGACCGTCGATCTCCCGATCCATGGTCATCTCGAAGAGGATGGCAGCGAGGATGCGATCGCCGTTGAAGGCGGGCGCGGTGATGATGCGCGAGCGCATCTGGTGCACGAGGTCGAACATCTCCTCGTCGTTGGACCAGGCATCCTCGGCCACGCCGTACAGGCGCAGGGCCTTGGGCGTGCTGCCGCCGCTCTGGTCGAGGGCGGCGATGAAGCCATCGGCGCTTTGGAATTTGGCTTTCTGCTGCTCGAAGTTGCTCACGACAGGGTGCCTCTACTTGAGATGAGTCCGCGATGAAAACGAAACCAGGGTCGTTATTCTACCTGGAGTTCCCCCATCGCGGGCCGAGAGGCGCGGCAGCAAGTGTCCCGCTGCCGCGTCTGCCGTGAGCGTCCCTCAGTCCTCGAGGAAGCCGACGTCGCGGGCGTCCTGAAGCTCGGCGGGATAGTCGTCGAGGGTCTCGAGGTCGATGCGGTTCAGGCGCGGCGGCACGCGCACCTGGCGACCTTCCCCACCCATGCCGTCGTCGAAGAGGCTGAACTCGAACTCGAGCACGGTGCCGACGTCCGCCTCGCCGTCGTAGTCGAGCAGTTCCCACGTGAGGTCGCGGTCGAACAGGGCGAAGTCGCCCGTGAGCACGATCTGCGCCGTGTCGACGGAGCTGGTGTAGGTCCAGGTGCCGGCGGTCTCGAAGCAACCGCGCGAATCGTCCGTCAGGCAGGTGGCCGGGCCCGGCTCGAACAGGCGTGCGCTGAGGTCGGCGCTGAACAGGTAGCCGGAGATGCGCTGCGGGTCGGGCAAACCGTCGGCGCGGTAGATGCTGCTGCGATCCACGCGCTCCCGGCCGAAGTTCGGCTCGGCGGTGACCGGTGCCCAGTAGCTCGGCTCCGCGGCCAGCAGATCCTCGAGCAGATTCGCCCCGTCGTTGCGCTGGCGCGCCATCCAATCGGTGAAGCGCAGCATCACCTCGCCATGCACCTCGTAGGTGACCAGGACGAAGTCGATGTCGAACAGGCGACGCAGGCGCTGGAAGGTGAAGCGCTCCGTGGTGCCCTCCTCGTCTTCGCTGGTGAAGACCAGGGCGCCGTCGATCAGGTTCCAGGCGAAGTCGAGATCGCTCAGCACGCCCAAGGTGGTGCGCCCATCCTGACGCAGGGTGAAGAGGTCCACGGCGATGCCGGGCGCCGTGTCGAAGCTGCCGCCGAGGTCGTAGCGCACGGGCACGGCCCAGGCCTGCAGCGACACCACGTCGTCAGCGAGGTCACCGTCGCGCGCGGTGGGCGGCGAGATCACCCGCGTGAACTCGCTCGAGCGCGAGCCGCTCGGCAGGTCGCCGGGCCACTCGAGGTCCGTGAGCACCTGATCCAGATCGCTCACCTCGCGCTCCTCCACGATCGCCTGCACGTCGCCGTCGACGCTGCTCACGGCCTGGGCGACGCGCGAGGTCAGCCGCGTACGCACCTCCAGGGGATCGGGCACCATGTCCCCATCCACTAACGCCTGGGTGAGGAAGTCCACCACCTCCTGATCGAAGCCGAACTGGGACACCAGGTCGTTGCGGTCGGCAAGGGCCACTTCGGCGGTGTTGGCCACGGCGAGCGCGTCCGCCTCGTCGAAGGTCAACGTGAGCGTTTGGTTCATCAAGGCCCAGGACAGGCCGATGGCATCGGTGCGCACCTTCTGCGCACGGGCACCGAGGGCCTCGTAACGCTGGCGGTAGTAGGTGCCCGTGCCGCCGTCCGCCAGGTCGACCACGGACTTGGCCGTGATGTCGCGCAGGAGGTGATTCGGCGCTGCCTCGGCGGCCCAGATGCGCGTACCCGGCAGGGTGGCGGCGTCGAAGCCCGCCACCACGTTGCCATCGGCGAGGGTGGCCGCCTGGGCGTCGGCCAAGGCTTGGGCGAAGGCGTCCGTGCGCACGCCGTCGGCATCCTGCAGGCCTTGCGCTTCCAACAGGGCGGTGATCGCCTCCTGGCGCGACTCCATGCCGTCGGGCAGCAGGAGGCCCAGCACGGTCTCGCCGTCGGGCACGGTGATGAGGCCGTCGTCGACGATGGCCTTGATCAGCGAGGCCGTGTCGAGGAGCAGCTGCAACGGGATGGCGGTCTCGGCGCGGGTCAAGGTCTCGGCATCCGTCGCCGCGGCGCCGCCGTTGAAGTCCGGCAGCAGCAGATCGCGGGCCGTGCTCACGTGGGTCACGTTGAGACGCGGGAACTCGCTCGCATCGAGGGTCTCGTCGGCGCCCGCGGCGGCCACCAGCTGGGCGAGGCTGCCGAGCACGGAGACCAGCTCCACCTGCTCCTGGCCCGCCGCCGTGCCGAAGGCGCGCAGGGTGACGAGGGCGTCCGCGTTGAACTCCCCTTCGCGCCGCTGCAGCGTGACCGTGTAGGCGCCGCTGCCGTCGGCGGTGGCTTCGAAATCATCGCCGTCGAAGCTACCGAAGATGGCGGCGTCGGTGACGGGCGAGTCGGTCACCATGCCCGAGAGCACCACGGTGGTGATGTCCACCACGGTGATCGTGAAGGGGTCGAGGCTCGCGGTGGTCGTGCCGTCGCCAACGCTGATCGTGATGTCCGCGTACTCGCCCTGGTCCGTGTTCGACGGTGTGCCCGTGAGGGCGCCGGTATCGGGATCGAAGCTCGCCCAAGGCGGTGTGTTGGCGATGGAGAACGTCAGGTCATCGCCCACGTCGACGTCGCTCGCCGTGGGCGTGAAGGCGTAGTCCTGACCCTCGTCCACGGAGGCGGGTGCCGTGCCGGCGATCTCCGGCGCATCGTTGGTGTTCAGCACCTCGAGCGAGAAGGGGGCGCTGGAGGTGTTGTCGGTGCCGTCGCTCACCGTCACCACGATGCCGGCGGTCACGCCCACATCGTCATTGGTCGGCGCCCCGGTGAGCTGCCCCGTGGCCGGATCGAGGGTCGCCCAGGCGGGGGCGTTGGCGATCGAGAAGGTGACCGCATCGCCGTCGGCGTCGGTGGCGGTGAGCTGGAAGCTGAAGGCCGCATCTTCCGTCGCGGTGGCCGGCAGGGCGCCGACCAGCTCCGGGGCGTCGTTGACGTTGATCACTTCCAGCGAGACGCCAGTGCTGCTGGTGGTGGCGGTGCCGTCGGTCACCGTCACGATCACGTCCGTGGTCACGCCCACATCCGCGTTGGTCGGCGTGCCGGTCAGGGCGCCCGTCATGGGATCGACCAGCAACCAGATCGGCGCGTTGCGCAAGCCGAAGGTGAGCGCGTCACCGTCCGCGTCGGTGGCGCTGAGTTGGAAGGTGAAGGGTGCGTCCTCCGTCGCCATCATGGGCAAGGCGCCGCTGGTGAAGACGGGGGCGTCGTTGACGTTCACCACCTCCACGCTGAAGGGCGCGCTGTCGACGGTGACGTCACCATCGCTCACGCTCACCGTGATGTCGGCCGTCACCCCGACGTCGGCGTTGCCAGGTTGGCCCGAGAGATCACCGGTGGCGGGATCGATCATGAGCCAGGCGGGCGCGCCGTCGATGGCGAAGGTGAGGGTGTCGCCATCCGCGTCGTTGGCGGTGAAAGAAAATGCGTACTGGGCATCCTGATCCACGGTCGCCGGGGGCGTACCGGTGATCGTGGGCGCGGTGTTGGTGGGGGGAGCCGGGGGCGCGGGATTTCCGCCGCCACCGCCGCCGCCGCACCCCGCAAGCACCAGGGCCGACGTGAACACTCCGATCATTCCAGCGCGCGACACGGTGGTCGACGCCTCGGCGGCCGCTGCTGCGGTCTTCTTCTCGTTCATGATAGGTAACGCTCTGAATTCAGCTCGGACTGGAGGGGGCGTAGTGTACCGGAGCCGGGCGCGGCTCGCGGGTACCGACATAAGCCCTTGACGGAGCAGGCGTCGAGCGATGGCCTAGCGCTAGCGCGAGAGTGCGCGCGACGCTATGGAAGGTCCGGCCTGCGCTCGCGCAGTCGACATATGCAGCCCTATGGGGCGCGCGTGACGCACAACTCAGCCGCGGCCAGATCCTGCAGGGCCGTGCCGACGGACTTGTAGAGGGTGATCTCCTGTGCGCTCCGCCGCAGCAGGGTGCCCCCATCGTGTGCGCACATCTGATACAGATCGCCCGCCACCGAATCAAACGAGAAGGCACCAGCGGAGATCGCTTGCAGCAGATCGCCCGCCTCATCGCGTGCGCCCTCCCACGTATCGATGAACACCTGGTCGGACCGTCCCACCAACGCCGGGTCCGCCTCGCACATTGCAGGGGTGTAAGCCCCCACCAGATCCACGTGCGTGCCATCCTCCACCCATTCGCTGCGCAGGAGCGGCGCTTTGGCGCCGGTGGCAGCACTGATGATGTCCGCTCCGGCCGCGCCGCTGGCCACGTCCGCCACGCTCACGCACCGTTGCCCGGCGTCGAGCTCTGCGCTGACGGCCTCCACCAAGGCCTGCGCCCGCTCGGGGCGCCGCCCCCACACGCGCACCTCACGGATCGGGCGCACCGCGCAGTGAGCGCTGATCAGCTCCCGTGCGACCCGACCGGTGCCGATCACGAACAAGGTCTGCGCGTTCTCGCGGGAAAGGTAGCGCGAGGCCAGGGCGGAGGCAGCGGCCGTGCGCCTGGCCGTGAGGGCGCCCGCATCCAGCAGCGCCCGCGGCACCCCGGTGCCCGGCTCGAACAACAGGTACACCCCGTGCAAGGTGGGCAACCCAACGGATGCGTTCGTAGGCGAGAGCGCTGCGACCTTGAGACCGAAGGCCCCGCCCTGGCCGTGCCAGGCAGGCATCAGCAACAAGGTCAGGTCGTCGTCTCCCTCGGCGACGCCGGGCACCGCATGGTGATGACGCATCGGCGAGACGCCCGCGGCCCGGAAAGCGTCACGGATAGCATCGATCATGGGCACCCAGGGCGTGCCCTCGGCCACCGCCTGTGCGTTGAATACCTTCAGCTCCATCGGACGCTCCTCGGGGACGTCACGCGCTGTAAACCGCCACCGGCTCGCCCAACACCTCGCGACGAGGTTCGACGCCGAGCCCCGGGGCGCGCGATGCTTCCATGCACCCGTCGACGCGCGTCGGCGCTCCGCTCGCGTGGCTCACCGTGACGTAGCTATTGAAATCGGTCGCCGAGAAGCGCAAGGGCTCGGGGGTGGAGTGCGCGAGGTGGGCGATGGCAGCCGTGATGATGTCGCCGCCCCAGCTGTCCTCCAGGGTCATCGGCACGTTGAGTGAGACGCACAGATCGCGGATCTGCCTTGCCTTGCTCAGGCCGCCCACCTTGGAGATCTTCAGGTTGATCGCATCCATCGCGCCGTCGTGATGGCCGCGCAGGAAGGCATCGAGATCGGTGATGTTCTCATCGAGGATGAAGGGCAGCGCCGTCTTGCGGCGCACCGTGAGGCAGTGCTCGTAGGTGCGGCACGGCTGCTCGATGTACACGTCGCGATCGCGCACGGCGTGCACCACCCGCAGGGCGTCATCCACGCGCCAGCCCGTGTTGGCGTCGGCGACGAGCACCTCGCCCGGGGAAAGCACATCGGCCGCCGCGTGGATGCGCGCGATGTCCGTGGCGGGATCACCGCCCACCTTGAGTTGAAACTTGGTATAGCCCGCGGCGCGATGCTCGGCGACGTTCTGCGCCATCTCCGCCACGGGGCGTTGGCTGATCGCCCGATACAGCACGACGCGCTCGCCGTAGCGACCGCCCAGCAAGTCGCACACCGGCCTGTCACAGGCCTTGCCGAGCAGGTCCCAGCACGCCATGTCGATCGCCGACTTCACGTAGGGGTGGCCGAGTAAGGCGCGATCCATGAGGCGATTGATCGGCCCGAGGGCCGTGGGGTCTTCGCCGAGCAAGGTGGGCGCCAGCTCGCCGATACCGGCCCGGGCACCGGGCCCGAACGCCGGGAGGTAGAAGGGGCCGAGGGGGCACACCTCGCCAAGGCCGTAGCGACCGTCGTCGCCGATCAGCTCGACGACGGTGCTGTCGAAGACCTCGACGTACTTGCCCTCGGACCAGCTGTAGCGGCCCTCCACCAGGGGAAGATCGACTTGATAGACGCGGATCTCAGCTAACTTCAAGGCACAGTCCTGCGGCGATGGCGACATTGACGTCGACTATAGCGCCGGCCCGAATGGCGGAGCAAAGCACCCGCGCATGCGACGGTCAGGGGGTCAGCGCGGCCACGCCGTCGTCGAGGCTCTCCCCGCTCAGGGCGTGGAGAAACGCGATCAGGGCGGCGAGCTCCTCCGCGTCCAGGCGTAGCGGGTCGAGCTCCTGGTGGCCGAGCACCTGGGTGGGCGCGGCCACGTAGTGGGCGAGCACAGCGGCGAGGTCAGCGAAGCGGCCGTCGTGCATGTAGGGCGCCGTGCGCGCCACGTTGCGCAAGGTGGGCACGCGAAACGCCCCCAACAGGTCCGCACCACGGGCCTTCATGAAGCGCAGCTCGGCGCAGTCCGCGGGGGCCGCATCGCTGTGCGGGCCGAGACAGTTGAAGGGATCCTCGCGCACCTCGCGCACGGCCGCGGCGCGGCCCAGATCTGCGGTGTCGGCCGTGGCGGTGCGTGCGATCAGGCCGATGTTGTGAAAGCCGCCGTTACTGAACATGGGCCCGTTGTGACACTGGGTGCACTGGGCGCGATCACCGATGAATAGCCTTAGGCCCGCCTGCTCCTCGTCGCTGAGGTATCCCCCTCCAGTGACATCTCCCGCCAGCAGGGCGGCGACGAAGCGATCGAAGCGCGACGGCGCGGGCAGCAGGGTGCGCTCGTACGCGGCGATCGCCTTCCCCACGCGCGCGAAGGCGGCATCCACACGCGCCCGATCATCCGAGGCCATCTGCTGCCAGGCGGCGAGGGCAGGTGCGTCCGCGCGCGGTGTGGCGTGGAGCGGGAAACGCTCCGCGTCGGACACATCGAGGGGTGCTTCGTCGAAGAGGTCGACCCAGGCCTCGCGATAGGTGGGGTCCTCGGCGAGCACGGCGAGCACGGCCACGCGGCCGAGCCCTTGCTCATCCGGGTGTTCGATCGGCGTGAGCGCCTGGGCCCAGAGGCTGTCCCGACGCCCATCCCAGTAGAGCCAGCGTTGGTAAGCCCCGCCGAGCACGGTCGGCGCGTTGCGACCGGTGAGGCTGAGGCCGCGGGAACGGGCGGTGCTGTCGGCGAAGGCGTGGGTCGGTTGATGGCAGTTGGCGCAGGAGACCTCGCCGTTGGCACTCAGACGGGTGTCGAAGAACAGACGCTCGCCGAGAGCAGCTGCTGCTGGAGAATCGGCCAGGGCGTTCGAAGGGCTCGGTGGGACCGGCAAGCTGGGGGACGGCAGGAGGCTGAGGCTCGCGAGCAGCGAGCGTTCGGCAACACTCCAAGGCGCCTCGGCGGCGTCGTTCGCACTCGCCGCTGGCCCAACCGCGAGCAGCGCCAGCGCCGCCAGGGCGCCCAGCGCGTGGCAACGATTCAAGGCTCGACGGCGATGTCGAAGGTCACCGTGTCGGTCACCTGCCCCGCCTGCACCGACAGGACCAGCTGCCACCAGCCCTTCATGCCGAAGCGCAGCCCTTCGAGCGGGTAGCGGCCGGGAGCCACCGGCGCGCCGATCGCCGGTGAGGTGGGAAAGCCGTGATCGTGCAGGGGCATGCCACCGACGAAATCGAGCTGCGCGCCCTCCACGGGCGTGCCCTCGGGATCGTCCACAGCGATCGTGTAGGTGAGCAGGCGATTGATCTGCGGCCCTTCAGGCGGCGCCTGGAGGCTGATGCGGAAATGCCCGCCCTCGGTGAGCTTGCTCGCCACCGGGTCCAGGCTCTGCGGAATGCCGTCATCGTCGAGGCTGATGCGCCCTGCCGCCACCTCGGCCCGCAGAGCGCGCCAGGCGGAGGGCGTGGATTGGGCGGAGGCGACGCTAGCGCCTTCGAGCATGGCGCGCACCTCGGCATCGCCGTCACCCCCCATGTGCTCATGGTGCGCATGGTCAGCGGTCTGCGCTTGCGCTTCCGGTTCGCTCGGCGCGGGCCCGCAGGCGCTGAGCAGCAGCGCCGACGACGCGGCGAGATACCACGATCCTCTCGACGTCATCTTCAACGCCCTCCCAGCCATGCCACACTCATCCACACGCCCTCAGACCGCACCGCCACAGGCGCTTCCCCTGACAGATCCGTCAGGTAGATGCCATTGGTGGTGGCGTAGGCGAAGGTGCCATCACCGCCCGCGAAAGCGCCGTAGCTCATGATCTGTGCCTGCTCGGTGAGGCGTTCAGGCTCACCCCCAGCAACGGGGACGCGCCACCAGTCCGACGCCACATCGTGGTCGTTGTGCGCCTGCGCCTCACCGATCGGCAGCAATCGCCACAGGAGGGACGACAGGCCACCCCGCTGCCCTGCCGGCACGCGCGTGTCCTCCTCCGCCACGGCGAACACCAGGTGCTTGCCGTCGGGGGTGAACGCGGGTGCGTCCACATCGAAGAACTTGCCCACGGGCACCAACATCTCGAGCTTGCTACCGTCGACGTTAGCCACAAACAGGCCGCGCTGCTGGGACAGGGGCTGCACGCCGACGAAGGCGATCTTGCGCCCGTCGGGGGACACGGTGGGCCAGATGCCGTTGGCGATGATGTCCTGCACCTCGCCCGTGCGCAGGTCGAGGCGACGCAAGGTCACGTCCGAGTAGGCGTTGATCGCATCGTCCGAGGCGGCCACGCGCACGTGGTAGCAGTAGCGCCCGTCCGGCGACAGGGCGGGCTCCAGCAGGTACTCGCCGGGCGTGTCCCCGCCGAGCAGGGGCTGGGCGGACCACTCGGGGGCCGTGAGATCCACCCGGTACAAGGCGCTGCGGTCGAACAGGCGCGCGTCGCCCGCCGGCGGTGGCACGTAGCTGTAGATGAGGAACGACTCGTCCCGGGCCACGGTGAGCTGGCGAATCTCGCTGCCCGCGGGGGCCCGGTAGAGCCACTGCTCATCCCCCGCCGACGCATCGGCCGCCAGCGATACGACGCCGTGGTCAGGCGCGGCCGCCAGGGAGATGCTGAGCAAGCGGGCATCGGCGAGATCGCGCGGCGGCGGCGCCTTCGCACATCCGCTCAGCACCGCGGCGATGAGAACGGCGCAGGCGAGCGCTGCGCGGGCGGAAACTCTGATCATCATGGGCCGGCATTGTAGTCGCTCGCGCGATCAGCTGCCGTACGCGTCCAGGGCCTCGGCAAGGGTGGTACCGCGGCGATCGCGAAACCAGGTGAGGTACGGCGGGCGCTCGGCCGTGTCAACGTTGCGCGGCCCCGGCGCCAGCCGCCCGCCGCGCTCCAAGCGAACGGTGCGGGTCTCCACGCTGAAGCGCGTGACGCCGCTGTGATTGGGCAGGGAG
The DNA here is from genome assembly GCA_039815145.1 of Pseudomonadota bacterium. NCBI lineage: Bacteria > Pseudomonadati > Pseudomonadota > Pseudomonadota bacterium. Next base: position 19,296 of record JBCBZW010000018.1, on the reverse strand, counting down.
ACGTGCAGCTGCGCCCCGGAAAACAAGGCCAGATGACCCACGGGCAGCTCCAGCGGGGTCGCCTCCTGAGCCGGCGGCGGTAACTTGGCCCGCGGCGCCGAGGGGTAAGCCACCGACCGCCCCTGACCGCCTGCAGCCTGGCGATGGGCTCGATAGTCCTCGAAGGACCAGGTGTCGGACTCGTTCTCCACCGGCTGCTGCCAGTGCTGCAGGTACAGGCCCAACGTGTTCAGACGTGACACGGGCGACACGGGGGCCCACCAATTCTCCTGGCACATGACCCGCGAGCCCCAGGTGTCGCGGTGGGGATGCAGGGGTGGGAAGCCGCCGTGGCCGCTCGCCTGCGGCGGCAGCACACGCAAGAAGAGTTGATCGCGGAAAACGCCATCGCCCATCTGCAGGGCGCTGGCCGTTTGCCAGAAGGCGTCGCGTGCCGTCGCGTCGCCGGCGAAGCGCCGCTGAAGGATGCGGCCGCGCGCGGCGAAGACCTCCGCCGGCAGGCAGTGCGCGAGTGCAGCAGGCCCCTCGAGGGCGAAGGCATCGTCGACCAGCTCGCTCGCTCGGCGCAGCAGACCGGAAAAGGCCTCTGGCGGGCGCTCGAGCACCAGCACCTGGCCCGCTTCGATCGCCCGCACACGCACGGCGGGTGCGGGGACTGCCGGCAGGCGCTGAATCGTACCCGAAGTAGGCGCGACGACGGCGCCGCGACGAGGCTCGTCACGGCGCCGTGGGGGTAACACCGTCACCGGTGTCCTAGCGAGGCATCGCTCAGCCAATCGTTCCGTTCACTATGGGATCGAAGGCCGTGAGGCTATCGCGTAGGGCGACGCTGCCCAAGCCGTGCGCCGGCAGGATCTCGGAGAAGCGGTTCTGCTCCCCGTGCAAGGCCATGTAGTTGAGGATCACGGTCTGCACCAGCAGGTTGACGTTGTTGGCCGCCGGCGTACTCGAGGCCTCCACCGACCCATCCGGTCGGAAGTGACCGATCTGAATATGCCGTTCCGGCCCCAGGGAGTCGCCGGTGAAGGGGCTCGGCCGGCCGTTCGGGTCGTAGACCAGGAAGAACGAGGCGGCGGTGGACTGGTTGTCCGACTGCCACTCGAACTTGCCGCGACCTTCGGGCGAGTTGTCGATGTTGCTGTTGGCGGAAACGGAGCCGTCACTGAACACGTACAGCATCAGGGGCACGCCGATGCGGGCCGCGTACTCGAGGGTCGCCCCCATGCAGCGCCCCGCCTCGAGGTCACGTTCCTCACCACGGGCGCGGCGACCGCCGTGGTAGTCGTAGCCGCCCATCTCCACCGTGCCGGCACCGGCGAAGCCGTTGATCACGAGCTTCATCACCGAGGCAGTCTTGCGGATGTCGTTGTCGTTCAGCTCCTCCTCCGTGAAGATCCCTGTGGGGCCGACGATATCGGGGTCAATCTCGGGGTTCAGGGTGGAGGGATCACCGAAGCGATCCGCTAGGTCTGCGGACTTCACGTACCCACAGCGGACGAGGTCCTTGAGGACGTCGTCGGCGGTGATCCGTGTGTCCACCTGGCCGAGCTTCATGTCGCTGATGCGCTGAATGGACTCCATCACGGCGACGGCATCGCCCTGGTCGAGCAGGCCCACGAGCTTGCCCGTATCGACCAGACCGGTCACATCGCTGGGGCGATCTACCTTGGTGGGGCGCACGCTCGGGTCCATCAGCTCCATGGGCGCCACGGAGCGACCACCGGAATCGCTGTTGCGCGAGCCGATCAGGGTGAGCAGTTCGCCGTCCGCGCCGGCACGGAAGATGCCGTACATGGGGTTGTGCGGGTTGTTGCCCGTGTCGTTCTCCGAACGCGCCGGAATCACGGCCCCGTGCACGTTGGCCAGGGTGCCAGGCGATGCCTTCTCCAGGATCCCGCGCAGGAACGCGCTATCGGAGTGGAAGGCGATGCCCATGTCCGTGTTGATGAAGTCGTTGGTTCCCGTCTGCGGGTTGGCCACGGGCGGGATCATGTCCCCGGGCAGGCCGAGGCGTGCGTAGCCCTCGGTGCTCAGGAAGTCGTACTGCCCACCGGGCCCGCCCACCAGCACGTTCGACGCGGCGACGTTGCAGCCACCGGCGAGGTCGAAGCACATGAAGGGGATCTTGCCCGCGCCCTGCACGGCGATGCCGCAGCTCTGACGCAACGTCTCCAGGTCATCGGAGAGCGCTGCGCGGGCCATCTTCGGGTTACCGAAGAGGCCGAACAGGGTGGAACCGAAAGCGAGCCCCGCCCCGTTCATCAAGCCCGCGCTGATGAACTCACGACGGGTGACCGGCCGCGGGTGATCCGGATGCAACAAGGGCTGGCGCGTGTCTGCATAGTTGATCTTGCGTGACATGTCAGTATTCCTCGTAAATCTTGTTATCGGGTCACTGGACCAGGGTCACAGCGCTGCCGAGCACGCTGGAGCACACGGCCTTGACGATGGTGCCGGTCTTGTCGGCGGGGCACGCGTTGCCGCAGGTGGTCAGACGATCGATGAGTGCATTCAGCTCATCGCGCACGTCTGCCGGCACCGGCTGGGTACCCACCCCATCGCCCATCATGTTGGCGAGCAGTGGATCGATCACCAGATCCCGCTGCGCCGCATTGCCGAAGGCCGCGTTCGGTGCTTCACCGAAGTTGAAGCCCGGGAAGTAGCTGCCGCGAGCGCCCGTGTCGTCCACCAGGGTGTTGCAGTACTCGATGGCGAGCTGGGCCACCGCGATCTGCTGCGAGGACAGGAAGCCGCCCAGCGCGTCCACCGTGGGCAGCTGCTGGCGAATCAGGTCGTAGGTGGTACGCACCGACTCGCTCTGGCTGTCCACGCCGGTCACCGCCTCCATGGTGGCGTTGATCTCGGCGAAGGTGCGGATGCCGATGTCCGGCGTCTCCTCACCGTCCACCGCGGGCGGCGGGGCGAGGGCGGCATCGTCCGTGCGCACGTTCTCGTTGTTGCCGATGCGATCGAAGGTGAGGAAGAACTCATCCGCGTCCGGTCCCTGATCGAGAGCCACGATGGTGCCGATGGTGGACAGGAACTGCCCCTCGGCGGGATCGTAGTTGGCGGTGTTCAGCATCACATCCAGGTTGGCGTAGGCCTGACCCACGGTCGGCTCGCCGCCGTTCACCCCGATGCGCATACCCTCCAAGGGGATGTTGTCGGGGATCACCGAGGTGTCCAGGCTGATGAAGCGCGGCTCCTCGAAGAGATAGCTGTAGCTATCGAAGCGGCTGACTTCGAACATCACGTAGGCCGCCGGCAGCTCCACCAGGTCCGCCACGTTGAAGAGCAGGAAGAACTTCTCGCCGACGCCGGCATCGAAGTTGCGCTGGATCTGCTCCTGGGTGAGCACGCGGTTGTGGATCGCCACCAGGCGGATGACGCCGGAGAAGGCACGGTCGTTGGATACCTCGTTACCCAGTACGAAAGCGTAGGTGTCGTCCCAGTCGGCGAGGCTGCCGCCACCGGCGTCGAAGTCGTCGGTGAACACGCCGTTCACGTAGATGCGGCGGCCGAGGAGCGCGTCGTAGGTCACCACCACGTGCTGCAGGGTGGCCTGCAGATCCTCGTCGTCAGCGAAGGTGGTCAGCACGGGCTCGCCGTTGGCGTCGGTGACGCTGGAACGGTTGAAGGCGTCGTAGCTGTAGAGGGTCTGCGACAGGGTGAAGTTGCGCTGGAACACGCCCGCCGAGTAGCTGACGATGCGCGCTTCTTCCTGGGTCACGTTGGCCGGCACCACCCACGCTTCGATCGAGTACTCACCGGTCTGGGTGATGAGCTCGTGGAGCTTGGAGCTGTTGGTGGTGGAGCCCTGGGCCTTGCCGCTGCGCAGGTCGATGCCGAAGCCGCCGACCCAGTCGAAGTCACCGCTGATGGTGAGATCGAGGGCGGGCGATACACCGCTGGTGTCGAAGGCCGTGTTGCCCTGGCCGCTCTTGAACTCGTAGAGCGCGATCACGTTGTTCTCCACCCGGCTGCCGCCGCTGGCGAGGGAGCCGTCGAACAGCGTGAGGGCCTTGCTGGTGAGCAGCGAGGGATCGACCTCCGTCGGATCGATCTGATCGGCGAAGGCTTCGATCGCTGCCTGCATCTCGGCGCCATTGGCGACGCAATCGCCCCAGCAGTTGTGGAACTCGTCTTCGAGGCGCAGCACCAGGCGAGAGTTGGCGGGGGTGTTGAGGTCGATACGCGCCTTGGCCGCCTCGTAGGAGGTGACCGGATCGGCGTTGCCGAGGTAGGGCGACTGGGCCAGTGCCGCGCTCGTCGCGTGGCAACCCGAACAGTAGGTCACCAGCAGCGGCTGCACGGTCGCGGCGTACAGAGCCGGATCCGACGGGAAGGCCTTGCTCGCACCCACGTCCTTGATCGGCGGCGGCGTCAAGATGATCTCCCGACCATCGCTCGGGCCCTCACCACCGGCCACCTCGAAGGCGAAGAGGCCAATCCAGGCGGTCATGCGATCGGCACAGGCCTGATCCGAGGCCAGCCAGCAGTTGTGGCCACCGCCCACCTTGGTGGACAGGCGGGACAGCTCGGGCGAGCCCTGGTCGAGGAGCGCTCGCGCATCCTCGAAGGCCAGGTTGATGTCGTCGTTGCGCATGAAGGTGGGGGCCTGGCCGCCCGTGAAGTGACAGCCCTGACAGCCGCCCTCCTCCACGATCGGGTCCCACACCTGGTTCTTGAAGGCCGCGACCTCGGGGGTGGCTGCCGGCGGACCGTTGTAGGCGGCGTCACCGCCGGTGCCGATGTCGGTCACGGGCAGGGGCACCGTGCTCTCACCACCACAGCCAGCCAGGACGGCGAGGGCTGCGGTCGCTAACCATGCTGCCGGCCGTGCCACAGCGCTCAATCCGCGCAAGGGCGAGGCGGGCACGAGACGATTCGATTCGTGTTTCATTGTCGTGACTCCCTTACTCGCCCATGCAGTAGGCCGCGGATTCCGCGAACACCTGCTTCATCCGATATCCGTCGGTCTGAAAGGCCGACACCATGGTGTCGATCTGGCCGCGGTCGGCCGCATCGACCGGATCGCGCAGGCAGACGTTACGGAACACCTTGCGCACCTGGCAGGACGCGAACTCCTGCGAGTTGGCGAGCTCATCGCCCATGGAGGCGGCGCCGTTGCCGCTGCCGGTCAGGTTCGCGCTCCAGCCGATCGAGGCGTGGATGCCCTCGCGCCAGTAGTTGGCCCAACTGTCGTCGGTGGTGATGTAGCCCGGCGCAAAGGTGGCGTTGTTGAGGGAGTACTTCGGTTGCACCTGGTTCGGGGTGTAGATGATGCGCCCTAAGTCCACGTCGTAGTCGTAGTAGGCGAAGGCGCCGGCCATCGGGTCCATGCCGCTGTGGCAACTCACGCAGTTGTTCAGGAACACGCGGCTGTCGCCACCGGGGCTGCGCGAGACGTCCTGGCGAATGCGGTCCGGCGTGCGCGTGGTGTCCTGCACCTGCTCCAGGTCACGGCACATGTGATCCATCAGCATGAAACGGAACATGGCGCGGTTGGTGCCCATGATGAAGTAGGCCTGCGCCGCCTGGCGCGTGGTGAAGATGCCGGCGATGCCCTGGGGCGGCAGGTCCGTGAGCGCGGACTGGGTGCGGCGCTGGAGCACGTCCTGCAGGGGCAGGCCGCGCGCTTCCAGCTCTTCGTAGTGATCGTTGTTGGTCATCGAGTACGGCGGCAAGCCGTTGCCCGAGCCCACGTAGAGGATGTCGGCGGAGAACAGGGTGTTGAAGGGCACGTCGTCGCGGATCATGCCGATCACCGTGGCCGTGTAATCGTTGAGGGGCACGAAGACCTCGCGCTCCTCGTTGGTCCACGGTGAGATCCAGTTCTTTAGCGTGACGTTGTAGAAGGCGTCGTTGCTCATCGCCAGCTCGGCGGCAGCAGCCGTGTCGCCCTCGGCGATCAACGTGGTCATCTCGTCCAGCACACTGGCACTCGGCGGCACGCCGGCCAAGCGGTTGTGCATACGTTGGGCTTGCTCGCGCGGGCCGGCGTAGGCCACCACCCCGAGGAACAGCAGACCCACCAGCAGGTAGTGGGACCAGAGGATTACACGTCGTGCAATGCGGGTATCTTGATCGCTATGACCATATCGGCAAGCATCCTGCCGGTCGCCATGGCGTAGGCGCGAGATATTCGCTATTGGATTGGCGCTCATTTCGATTACCGTCCGACTAGTGTTCTGTCGATTTTTGGGGACGCGCCCTTCAGGCCGATCAGCGCTGAAGAAGCACAAGCAAAGCGGTGAGCGTGGCTAGGAAAGACGGGCGATTTTTTGATCAACCCGCAGGCCAGCTCAAAGCGGCCTCGACTTCCTGGCAACTCCGCTGTCCTAGGCCTCTTGCCCTTAGACCGGTAGCTTTGCGTCCCCGCCTTTCGACGGGTATGCCATTAACAGTTCATCCAACTCGTATCGAGGCTTCTTCCCCTCCTCGACACGACCCCCCGGGAGCGCCCGCCATCAGCGATTGCAGCCCCCGGATGCGAGACGATTTCCACACAGCATCCCCTGCCTCGCAAACGTCTCCAAGCTGCGACGTCGCATTATCGCGACGACTGGGGAAGACCCCACCTTTTTGATTTGATCGCCTTCATAGCTACGCCTCTAAGGCACCCGCGCGATATGCGCAGAGCGTGAACCGTGCACGTCTTCGGGACCCCAGTGGGAGAAGCACAACACCCCTTCGAGGGCCCGCTTCGATTCCGAAGTTCGATGTACATCACATTGATCAGCTGGCCCACGCGATCTCCATCACGTCGTAGCGTCGCGGGGCCGTGTACGGGAGGACGGATGTGAACATGATCACGGACCGCGGATACCCCCCTGTCCATCATCCTCGACGTCGACGCAGCGGCAGCGTCGTCGAGGCGCGTGCACCGCGCGAAATCGCGCGAATCCATGCAACAAAATGCACTCACGCTGCCCACTCGCGAGGGGATAGGTCAACCGCCGGTACTCCAACGGCGTTCCCGACCCACCCCCTCGCAGCCCACTCCTCACCCGAACGGAGCGATACGGTGAAAGCCAAGCTGAAGACGCTGGTCCTCACGGCCCCCATGTTCGCCATCCTCGCCGCCTGCAGCGGCGGTGACAGCACCAACCCCCTCGACGGCGGCATCGGCTTCGGGTCGGGGCAGGAAGCGGACCCGGTGGTGATCGATTTTCCTATCGCTTATGTTAAGCGCGACCTCCCCGTCGACGAGGCGGGCGAGCTGATCGAACTCGATGCGCGCGCGCTGATCGATTTCGCCGGCGGCGCCGAGCTCTTCCTTCGCGATCGCGCCTCCCCCACATCCTTGGAAACCCACCTCACGGAGACCTTCCTGGTCGAGCTCGAGGCGGAGTACGCCACCCTGGTGGATGACCCGGAGTTCGTGTTCCCGGGCGTCGATATCCGCGACCTGACCCTCGCCTTCGACGGCAACGCCGTGCTCTTCGCCATGCGCTTCCCCCCACGTCCGGATCTTGATGAGGAAGAGCAACCGACCTGGAACATCTGGCAGTACGACCTGCTCACGGACACGCTCTCGCGCGTGATTTCCTCAGACCTGACCGCGGAACAGGGCCACGACATCTCGCCCGCCTACCTGCCGGACGGGCGCATCATCTTCAGCTCAACCCGCCAGCGCCGCTCCAGCGCCGTGCTGCTGGACGAGGGCAAGCCCCAGTTCCAAGCCCTCGATGAAGACGGCAACGAGCCGGCCTTCGTGCTGCACGTGATCGACGCTAACGGCGCAAACCTCACCCAGGTGACCTACAACCAGAGCCACGACCAGGACCCCAGCATCCTGCAGTCCGGCGAGGTGGTGTTCAGCCGCTGGGACAACAGCAACGGCGGCGCCGAGGGCATCCACCTCTACAAGATGCGCCCCGACGGCAGCGGCATCGAACTGCTCTACGGCGCCGAGAGCCACATGACCGGCACCAACGAGAGCGAGATCCACTTCCTCGAGCCGCAGGAGATGCCGGACGGGCGGATCATCGCCCTGGTCCGCCCCTTCGTCACCAACAACTACGGCGGCGACCTGCAGCTCATCGACGTCGCCAACTACTTCGAGAACACCCAGCCCCTGGCGCAGAATCTCGGGGTGCTGAACGGCCCCGCCCAGGTGCCGGCCACGATCAACCTGGTCGACACGGAGCAGGACCCCTCGCCGGGGGGACGCTACTCCAGCGTGTTCCCCCTCTTCGACGGCACCAATCGCCTGCTCGTGACCTGGAGCCAGTGCCGCCTGACGATCACGGACCCGGACTCGGGTGAGTCGCGCATCGGCCCCTGCACCGAGGCGGACCTCGAGAACCCCAACGCCGTCCCGGCCCCGCCGCTCTACGGCGTATGGCTGTACGACCTGGAGACGGACACGCAGCTGCCGATCCTGCAGCCCGAGGAAGGCGTGATGTACACGGACGTGGTGGCGACCCAGCCGCGTCCCCTGCCCACCATCATCCTGCCCGGCGATGCGGGCGAGGAGTTCGATCAGACCTTCGCCGATGAGGGCGTGGGCGTGATCCACATCCGCAGCGTCTACGACTTCGACGGCGAGGCCACCGCCGACATCGCCACCCTCGCCGACCCGGCCCTGAGCATGGCCGCGGATCGCCCCGTACGCTTCGTGCGCCTGACCAAGGCGGTCTCGATCCCCGACGAGGACATCTTCGAGATCCCCGACATCGCCTTCGGCCCCAACCGTGGCCTCGGCTTCCGCGAGATCCTCGGCTACGCGCCGGTGGAGCCGGACGGCTCCGTGCGCGTGATGGTGCCAGCCGACGTCGCCTTCTCCCTCTCCCTGCTCGATGCCGACGGCCACCGGGTGGGCAGCGCCCATCGCACCTGGCTCAGCGTGCAGGGCGGGGAGATCATGGAATGCAACGGCTGCCACGACCCGGACAGCCCCCTGAGCCACGGGCGCATGGACGCCTTCGAACCGGCCAACCCGGGCGCCCTCACCACCTCGGCGCCCTTCCCCAATACCAACCCGGAGATCTTCGCGGACTTCGGCGAAACCATGGCCGAGGCGCGCACGCGGATCAGCTGCGCCACCGATAACTGCAACGCCCTACGCCCGAGCGTCGACATCGTCTACCAGGATGTGTGGACCGACGAGGACGCCGCGGGCCGCGCCGCCGATGCGAGCTTCGCCTTCAGCTACGCCGACCTCGAGACCGCGCCGCCAACCCTGGAGGCCTGTGTGCAGGCCTGGAGCGCAGCCTGCCGCACGACCATCAACTACGAGGAGCACATCCACCCGATCTGGAGCGTGCCGCGCCTGATCCTCGACGAGGTGGACATGACCGTGATCCAGGACAACACCTGCATCGCCTGTCACAGCCCGGCAGATCCGGCCGGTGTGCTGCAGGTACCTGCGGCGCAGCTCGATCTAGGCGACGGTCCTTCCGATCAGGAGGCCGACCAGTTCAAGTCATTCCGGGAGTTGCTGTTTGGCGACACCGTGCAGGACCTCGTGGCGGGCGTTTTAGTGGACGCCCAGATACAGGTGGGGATCGACCCGGATACGGGCTTACCGATCTTTGCGACAGAGAACGTGGCGCCCCCGGCAACGGCGAATGGCGCCAACGCGTCGACGCGGTTCTTCGCCGTGTTCGCACCGGGCGGCGTGCACGAGGGCTATCTCTCCGCTGCAGAACTGAGACTCATCAGCGAGTGGTTAGACGTTGGCGCCCAGTACTATAACAACCCGTTTGCTGCCCCCGTGGACTGACGAGGCTGCCGTGTCACGTGTGCTAACCGCTGTCATCGCCGTATGCCTGGTGCTCATGAGCAGTGCCGGCTGGGCGCGCAAAGCACCCGTGCTGCTGACGGTCGCCGATCCCTATCTGGAACTGCGAACCGGTCCACACTCTGGCTATCCTGTGACCCAGATCGCAGATCGCGGCGAGCCTATCGAAGTTCTAAAGCGGCGCACGGATTGGTACAAGATCCGCACGGCGCGCGATTACGTCGGCTGGGTCTCGCGCGAGGATCTTGCGCGCACGATCCTCTCCAACGGCGATGAGGTCATCCTGAAGAACGCAGGCCTAGACGAGCTGGGCAACCGGCGCCTCGAGATGGGCTTCATGACCGGCGATTTCGGCGGCGCCAACGTGCTCACGGGCTACGGTGCGCTCGCCCTGAGCCCCAACCTGGCGCTGGAGATTCAGGCCTCGCAGGCCCTCGGGCGAGTCTCCAACAGCCTGATCGGCCAGGGCCGCATGGTGAACACCTTTTTCCCGCGCTGGCGCGCCTCGCCGTACTTCGGCATCGGCGCCGGCGTGATCAACACCTCCCCCAACGCCACCCTGGTGCAGGTGGAGGACCGCACGGACCCCGTCGCCACCGCTACCTTCGGCGTGCGCGCTTACCTGACCCGTCGCTTCATGGCCCGAGCTGAGTACAACGGTTACGTCGTGCTCACCGAGCGCGAAGAGAACGAGGAGATTTTTGAATGGAAACTCGGTTTCTCGTTCTTCTTCTGAACCTGACGCTGGCCTTCGCCCTGAGCGGTTGCGCCATCTTCGGCGGCGGCAACAAGGACGCCGAGGCCGAAGACGGCGATGAGGAAACGCTAACGCTCGTGTTCGAACCGGACATCGAGACCCGCGAGGTCCGCCAGGCCAAGATCGACACGGAGAACTTCGAGATCGGTGTCTTCGGCGGCATCATGAGCATCGAGGACTTCGGCACCAACTCCCTGGTCGGCGTGCGCGCCGCCTACCACGTGACCCAGGCCTTCTACGCCGAGGCGAGCTACGGCCGCTCAGAGGCGGGCCTCACGAGCTTCGAGGAGTTGAGCGGTGGCGCGGAGCTGCTGCTGCCGGACGATCGTCAGCTCACCTATTACAACTTCTCGCTCGGCCTCAATCTGCTGCCGGGCGAGGTGTTCATGGGCAAGAAACGCGCCTTCAACTCATCGCTGTACCTGACGGCAGGCGCCGGCAGCACGGAGTTCGCGGGCGACAGTCGCTTCACGATCAGCGCAGGATTGGGCTATCGCTTCTACGTCAAGGATTGGCTGGCACTGCACGCCACGGCGCGCGGTCACCTCTTCGATCTGGACATCCTGGGGGAGCCTGAGACCACCACCAACCTGGAAGCCCACGGCGGCTTCACGGTGTTTTTCTAATCCATTCGTAGACGCCACGACGCCGTCATCGCCAAACGCGACGGCCACGGAGATAAGCCATCATGCAACTGAAGACCCTCGCCGCAAGCTCCCTGCTCACCCTCGGCCTGCTGTTCAGCGCCGGTGGCCTCACCAAGTCCACCTACGAAGGGCAGCCCGCGCCGGACTTCACTCTGAAGAGCCTCGGCGGTGAGAACGTGCGCCTCTCCGAGCTGCGCGGCCAGGTGGTGATGATCAACTTCTGGGCCTCCTGGTGCGGCCCCTGCCGCCAGGAGATGCCGCTGCTGGAAGCGCTCTACCAGCGCTACAACCCCCTCGGTTTCGAGCTCCTGGGCGTGAACGTTGAGCAGGATGTGGACGACGCCAAGCGTTGGCTCGCCGACACCAGCGTGAGCTTCCCCGTGCTCCTCGATCCGAGCAACCAGCTCACCAAGATGTACCAGGTGAAGGCCATGCCGAGCACGATCCTGGTCGACCGCGACGGTAACGTGCGCCACCTGCACAAGGGCTACAAGCCCGGCGATGAGAACACCTACCAGGACCTCGTGCGCTCGCTGATCCGCGAGTAAGCACGGCCGTCCTTCGAAGAATTGGCATCGCGCGCCACCAACGGACGGGGCGCGCTTCGATGAGGAACCCGACATGATCAACCGACTGATCCGCGCAGCTGCCCTCGCCTCCTTCGCCCTGGCCCTCGGCGCTTGCTCCTCCATCAAGCCGTGGGTGGAGCCCTACGAGCGCGATCACCTGGCGGACCCGATCATGTCCTTCGACCGCGCGCCGGTCGCCAGCGCCTACATCGGCCACGTCCACGAGGCCCGCGAGGGCGCGCGCGGCGCCACCGGTGCTACCGGCGGTGGCTGCGGCTGCAACTGATCGCTGAAGCGGTGCTTATTTGTATGCGTAGCGGGAGTTCCCTCGTGAGTATGGCCCTCGTCAAACGCCTGGGGGCGTTGGCCTGCGCAAGCCTCGGCTTGGCGGCGCTGAACGCCAACAGCGCGATCCTGCCGGACGACCGCGCGGACGTGCTGTACCACGCCTACAGCGGCGACGGCGTGGAGGTGACAGGCCCTTCCGTGCTCGTGCGCAAGGGCTTTGGTCAACACGTGTCCGTAAGCGGCAACTACTACGTCGACAGCCTCTCGAGCGCTTCCCTCGACGTGGTGACCCAGGGCAGCGCCTACACGGAAGAGCGCGTGCAGACCTCGGCGGGCATCGACTTCCTCACGGGCAAGACCCTCATCAGCCTCAACTACACGCGAAGCGACGAGAACGACTACCTCGCCAACAACTACCACTTCGGCGTGTCGCAGGATTTCTTCGGCGATCTCACCACGATCAGCCTCGGCCTGACCTACGGCGATGACACCGTGATGCGGCGAAACGACGACGTCTTCTCCGAAAACACGCGTCGCTACGGCTACAGCTTCGGCCTCTCGCAGGTGCTGACCAAGAACGCCATCCTCGGCTTCTCCTACGAGACCATCACCGATGAAGGCTTTCTGAATAACCCCTATCGCTCGGTGCGCTTCCGCAACCCGGATGCGGGCAGTGGCTTCAGCTTCCAGCAGGAGCTCTACCCGAACACGCGCACGAGTAACGCGGCGGCCGTGCGGGCCAAGTACTACCTGCCCTACCGCGCCGCCCTCTACGGCGAGTACCGTTTCTTCACGGACACCTGGAATATCCTCGCCCACACCACGAACTTCGGCTACACGCACCCGCTGGAGCGCTGGAACCTAACGCTGGATTTCGGGTATCGCTACTACACGCAGGGTGCTGCGGACTTCTACAGCGATCTCTTCGACCGCGCGGATCAGTTCAACTTCCGTGCCCGCGACAAGGAGCTCTCCACCTACCAGGCGCACGCTCTGAGCGTCGGCGCGAGCTGGGAGTTCGGTCAGAAGCGAGGCGGCTTCGCCTTCGTCGAGAAGGGCTCGCTGAACGTCTACTACGACCGCTTCAGCTTCCGCTACGACAACTATCGGGACATCACCCAGGAAGGGCCCGTGGGCGAGGAGCCGTTGCACCGCTTCGACGCCAACGTCCTGCAGCTGTACGCCTCGTTCTTCTTCTAGGAGACGCCTGTGCCGCCCTCGCTCCGTCGCGAATGCGGGGCGAGAGAGCTGCTTGATGAGTGCGCTCGTCTTTACCCGGGTCTCCGGCTGAACCGTCGGCGTCGACCACGGCTTGGCGGCACAATTAGACCAATTGGCGATGGCCATAAAAATATGCCGCCCGATTGAGGCGGTCTATTAGGCGGTCGGAGATTTCTGTTTGATTGCTGCGTCGCAGCGCAGTAGGGTTAGGAGCGTCCGGGGCGTGCAGGTCGCTGCGAGGCAAGGTCTCCCCCCCACTTCCCTCAATCGCAGCGCCTGCACAAACCGCCCGGACTCCCTCCCTAGGGAACCCCTAGAAGTTCCAGAGCAGACTGGTGGACAGCAGGAAGCTATCGTCCACTTCGCTGATATCGAAGTACTCGTACTCACCGCGGATCTGCAGCTTGCCAAGGCGGAACTGGGCACCCAGGCCGCCGGCGAAGTTGGTGCCACTCTCCCCCACGTTGGCGGCGGGCGGCGTCGCGGTGACGTCGAGATCCCAGGCGATCAGCCCCACCTTGCCGAAGATGGACAGGGGACCCACGTCAACGGCCGCCACCGCGAAGGCATCGAAGCCGTCCGTGTCCAGGCTCGCCTCAGAGGCACCCGGCACCACCGCCTGAGGGCTGCCGAGGTCCACGTACCCGCCTTCCACACCGAGGTTGATGAACGGCACGTCGAGGTTGAAGCCGGCGAAGGCCTTCCAGGCGAACTCCTGGCCTTCGTCCAGGGCGATCTGAGTGAGGTCACTGACGGCGTCGAGGGTGACCTGCTGGTCGCTGAAGCCGATACCGCCACCCACGTAGAAGCCCGTCTGGGCGTGGGCATCGACGGCGAGCAGGGCGAGACCGGCGGCGGCAAGGCCGCCGAGAACGTGATTGCGAGACATGAGAAACAGCTCCCTGAGAGGTTTGTGAGGCGCCACTAGTAAAACGCTGGGGGATGCTAGCGGATGACATCGCCTCGTGTCGTCCAAGGGAAGCAAAAAAAAGAGGGGACACCGCGTTGCGCGATGTCCCCTCGAAGGGTAGTGCGTTGGGTGGCGTACGAGACTATTCGTGCGGCACCCAGTGGTTGACGGATGCAGCGGTGGCGGTGTCCACGCCGGTGCCTTCCTGCCAGGGCAAGGACTGGCTCCAGGTGTAGCCTTGGCTCCAGGTGTAGCCCTGTGACCAGGTGTACCCCTGAGACCACGTGTAGCCCTGGCTCCAAGTGTAGCCCTGCGACCAGGTGTACCCCTGGGACCACGTGTAACCCTGGCTCCAGGTGTAGCCCTGCGACCAGGTGTAGCCGTCGCTGTCGATTGCCTGGCCGGGCTCGCCCGCGCCCATGTCCATGATGTAGTAGTTGCCATCTTCGTCGAGGTTGGCGGGACCGCCGAAGTGACGAATGCCCTTCAGGTCATCGTCGATGTCCAGGCCCACGTTGGCGCAGCCGGTCGCGGAGCTCGCGATCGCGCCCGCTGCGTTGATGAAGCCTGAGCCCTGCTGGAACACGCTGTAGGCCAACTCACCCTTGCCGGAGAGGGCAGGACGGGCACTGGCCATCAGCTTGCACTTCACCTCGTCCGGGGTGAGCGAAGGATCTGCTTGCAGCACCAATGCCACGGCACCACTCACCACGGCAGCCGCCTGGGAAGTGCCGGACATCGTGAAGTGCTTCTGGTTGATGGCCATCGAGTCAGGATGGTTCGAGGCGATGTGACCCTTGTACGGCATCCATCCCATGATGTGACCGCCGGGCGCCACCACGTCGGGCTTCACAAAGCCCTCGTGGGTCGGCCCCGTGGACGAGAAGGACGCGAGGCGATCATCGGTCGGGTTGTTGGAGGTGAAGTTGTCCGTCGCCGCACCCACGGTGATCACATAGGGCACGTTGCCGGGCACACCCACGGTCATGGGGTCGGGACCCGAGTTACCCGCTGAAGCTACCACGACGATGCCGGCCTGCCAGGCAGCCATCACCGCCTGGTTCAGGGGGTCATCCCAGTAGTGCGACTGGGGCGTTGCGCTGAAGGAGAGGTTGAGCACGCGAATATTGAATTCGTCCTTGTGCCCGATCACCCAATCAACTGCTTCGATAACGTCCTGGTAGCTGCCGCCGCCGTTCTCGCCGAAGGCTCGAACGGAGATCAGGTCGACGCCGGGGGCAACGCCCTCGTAGCGACCGTTGCTCGCCTGAAAATTGCTGGCGATGATCGAAGAGACGTGGGTGCCATGACCGTTGGCATCGTCGACGCCGTTCGTCCACTCGTGCGCACGCTTCTCATAGATCGGCGAGCGCGTGGTGTCGACCTGGGCGACCAGACGATCCCACATGTCCACCTGGCGCTCATCCCAGAAACCTGTGTCGATCACCGCGACGCCGATGTCTTCCCCGGTGTAGCCCAAGTTGTGCAAACCCATCGCGCCGATGGCACGCGGGTAGGACGTATCCGCCGTGGCAAAGAAGCGCTCCATCCCGGCGAGGAACAACTCGAGGGACGAGAGACCTGCCTCGAGCGCGGGAGGCGTCGGCGCCGCCTCGTTCAAAGTGCTCGCCACACCAAGGGCGGCATCGGTCGGCGCCGCATCCACGACGGGTGCACCGGCAGCAGCGACGGTCGGAACGGCCGCGCGGGTCGTCTCACCTGCCGTCTCGGTGGGTGCCTTGCCAAACAGGGAGGCGAGACCACCGCTCCCCCAGCCACTCCAGCTCTTCGAGGACCGGCGGCGGCTGCTCACTTCGGCCGCTGCATCAGCGTACACACGCACATCCGCATTCGCGGAAATCGCTGCGTGCTGATCGGCATCCAGCGTGGCGGCCACCGCTTTGATTACCCCGAGGGTGGCGGTGATTTCGCCGCCCACGGTGCTCACCAGCTCCCGCGCCATCGCGACGCTGCCCGCCTGCACGATGTACGACTTGGCGCCGATGGTCTCGCTCTTGACACTGACGACGGAGTGCGACGCGCCAGCGTTTGGTGAGCTTGCGGTCGGCGCAGCAGCGTGTGCACTACCGGCCAGGAGGGCGGTTGCTACTGCGCTGGTGATCAGTGCTTGCTTGCTCATGTCGGTCTACCTGCTTCACTTTGGTGGCGTACTGGACGCCGGTTTTCACGATGAGCAAATTGTTGCGAATCGCATCGAGCAAAGGCAGGCAGGCCACGCGTTTAGCGAGCAATGAGGTGTGAACGCGCCCGCATAAGGCGCAGGTAAAATTGGGACTGGTGCTATCGGTGTCTGCGTTCCGGCCGTTTGCCCGGGCACGGGTGCCAATGTGCGCAGGAGGGCACGACCCGGGATCAACCTACCGAGTCGACGATGGGCTCAGCGTGTCCTAAGCCCGAGGAGGTCGACGCCGAACGGCGTCGACCGACTGGCATCAGTCGTTGATCGGCTCAACCACCTGATCGATCATGCCGAAGATATCCGCGCCCTGAGCGTCGCGCATTTCGATCTGCACGCGATCGCCGTAGCGCAGGAACGGCGTCTTCGCCGCACCCTCGAGGATGGTCTCGACCATGCGCACTTCAGCCACGCACGAGTAACCCACCCCACCCTCGCTGATGGGCTTGCCCGGGCCGCCGTCCCGCTTGTTCGACACGGTGCCGGAGCCGATTATGGTGCCCGCCCCGAGGGGTCGGGTCTTGGCGGCGTGGGCGATGAGCTGGGCGAAGTCGAAGGTCATGTCCACGCCGGCGTTCGCGCAGCCGAAGAGCGCTTCGTTCAGGCGCACGATCAGGGGCAGGTGGAGCTTATTGTCACGCCAGGCGTCACCGAGCTCGTCGGGGGTGACCGCCACGGGGGAGAAGGCGGACGACGGCTTCGACTGGAAGAACCCGAAGCTCTTGGCGAGCTCACCGGGGATGAGCCCCCGCAGACTCACGTCGTTCACGAGCATAGCCAAGCGAATATGTTCGCCTGCCTTGGCGGCCGGCGCGCCGTAGGGCACGTCGTCGGTGACCACGGCGATCTCCGCTTCCATGTCGATGCCCCAGGACTCATCGCCCACGCCGATGGGCTCGCGGGGACCGAGGAAGCTGTCCGAGCCCCCCTGGTACATGAGGGGATCGGTCCAGAAGCTCTGCGGCATCTCCGCGCCACGCGCCTTGCGCACGAGCTCCACGTGGTTGACGTAAGCCGAGCCGTCCGCCCACTGATAGGCGCGCGGTAGCGGCGAGGCACACTGCGCCTGGTCGAAGGGCTTGCCCTTGGAGGCGTCCGCGTTTAGCGACTCGTACACCTCGCGCAGGGCGGGCTCCGCCGTCGACCACTGATCGAGTGCTTGCTGCAAAGTCGCGGCGATATCCACCACCTCGATACAGCGGCTGAGGTCGCGGCTGACGACGACCAGCCGACCGTCCCGCCCAAAACCTGCGAGGGAAGCGAGCTTCATCGATGAACTCCTAGGAAAACGAATGCGATGAGCGCGTCACGCAGCATGCCGCGACGCGCTCGGAATCATGGGCAGCGAACGGATCAGATGACGCCGCGGCGCTCCTGATCGAGCTCGATCGACTCGAAGAGCGCCTGGAAGTTGCCCTCGCCGAAGCCCTGGTTGCCCTTGCGCTGGATGATCTCGAAGAACACGGGGCCGATCACCTCTTCGGTGAAGATCTGCAGCAGCTTGCCGCCGCCTTGGGCCTCGCCGCCGTCGATCAGGATCTTGTGCGCCTGCAGGGTGGCCAGGTCCTCGCCGTGATCCGGCAGGCGGCGATCGATCAACTCGTAGTAGGCGTCCACCGTGTCCTGGAAGGGCACGCCCCGTGCGCGCAGGGCCGGGATGCTCTCGTAGATGTCCTTGCTGCCGAGGGCGATGTGCTGGATGCCCTCGCCGTTGTAGCGGCGCAGGAACTCGGCGATCTGCGACTTATCGTCCTGGCTCTCGTTCAAGGGGATGCGGATCTTGCCGCAGGGCGAGGTCATGGCGCGGCTCAGCAGGCCCGTCTTGCGCCCCTTGATGTCGAAGTTACGCGCTTCGTGGAAGTTGAAGACGCCTTCGTAGAACTCCGCCCACTTGTCCATCTGACCGCGATCGACATTGTGGGTCAGGTGATCGATGTAGGTGAGACCGACGTCGCTCGCCGCCGGGTCAGCGCCTTCGACAGGCTCGAAGTCGACATCGTAGATGCTCTGGGCGCCATAGCGATCCACGAGGTAGATGTTCAGCCCGCCGATACCGGCGATGGCGGGGATGTTCAGCTCCATCGGCCCGACGGGGGCCTGCACGGGCGTGGCGCCGCGACGCAGGGCCTCGTCGAAGGCGAAGGCCGCGTCCTTCACCCGGAACGCCATCGCGTTGGCCGATGCGCCGTGCACGCCCGCGAACTCGGCGGGCTGGCCGCTACGCTCGCGGTTCAGGATGAAGTTGACGTCACCCTGGCGGTAGCGCACGACGTCCTTGCGACGGTGCTTGCCGACGGCGACGAAGCCCATCCGCTCGAACAGGTCAGCGAGCGCTTCCGGCTCGGGACTCGTAAATTCGACGAACTCGAAACCGTCGGTGCCGAGCGGGTTCTCGGTGATGTTCTGCGCCGTGGCCATGGTGGTGCGCCTCCCTCGAGCGAAGCTGACGAAGAGGACACCGCCCACCGGCGATATCGCGCGGGCAGGCTCATAAGCGAAAGCATGGGGCGTCCTTGTGAGGACTTAATAGTATTTTGTTTCAAATGAAATTAAAATACCGGCATGAATAAACGCGCCCGAAAATCCCCCGACGGACACCGCAACACCCTGCGTCTGCAGGATTTTTTGCCCTACCGTCTGTCCGTCCTGTCGAATCGCGTCAGTGGCCTGATCGCCACCGAGTACTCGGACCGATTCCGCCTGAGCATCCCCCAGTGGCGCATCATGGCGGTGCTGGCCGAGCACGAGGAGCTGATGGCCAGGGACATCGAGCCGATTGTCCGCATGGACAAGGTGGCGATCTCCCGCGCCGTGCGGGTGCTGGCGGACCGTCGCTACGTGCGCCGGCGAGCCAGCCGCGAAGACGGCCGGGTGACCTGGCTCAGCCTCACGGCGTCCGGGCGCCGGGTCTATCAGCAGGTGCGCCCGATCGCCCAACGGCACGAGGATCGCCTGCTGG
>JBCBZW010000017.1 GCA_039815145.1 Pseudomonadota bacterium | reverse complement strand
GCTCGCGCGGCCTCACCGTCGGGCGAACCGGCGCCGAAGCGGCGAATCCGGACCGCTCGGGCCTGCACCACCCAGTCAACGTCCAGCGCCTCCAACGCGAGGGCAGCGTCGCCCGCACGGATGCCGCGCTCACGCAGGCCATGCTCGATGGCGAAGGGGCCCTTGCCGCGGCTCAGCTGCTGCCGCACGAACGCCTCCACGAAGCGGGACTCGCTGAGGAGGCCGTCACGCTCCAGTGCCTCGAGCACGGGGGCAACGTCTTCAGGCAGGGCGCCACGCATCACCAACTTGCGCGACAGCTCCTCGCGGCCATGCTCACGACGGGCGAGTAAATCCATCGCCCGCCGCCGCAGCGTGGTCGCATCCGCGTCACTCAGCGAGTTCGCTTGGTGGCGCATGGGCCGGAGCGAGCCCCTAGTTCAGCAGCTCTTCAGCCGCGTCTTCCTCGCCACTGCCGTTGGCCTGCGCGCCGGCACCGGTCTTCGGCAACAGGCGCTCGCGCAGGGCTGCATCGATCTCGGCGGCGGTGTCCGGGTGCTCCAGGAGGTAGTTCCGGGCGTTGTCCTTGCCCTGGCCGATGCGATCGCCCTGGTAGCTGTACCAGGCACCCGCCTTGTTCACGAGATCGTGGGCCACGCCCATGTCGATCAGCTCGCCCTCGCGCGAGATGCCCTGGCCGTAGAGGATCTCGAACTCGGCCTGCTTGAACGGCGGCGAGACCTTGTTCTTCACCACCTTCTCGCGGGTGAGGTTACCCGTGACCTCATCGGCCTTCTTGACCGCGCCGATGCGACGGATGTCCAGGCGGACCGACGAGTAGAATTTCAGCGCGTTGCCGCCGGTGGTGGTTTCGGGGCTGCCGAACATTACGCCGATCTTCATGCGGATCTGGTTGATGAAGATGACGAGCGTGTTGGAACGCTTGATGTTACCGGTGAGCTTGCGCAGGGCCTGAGACATGAGGCGCGCCTGCAGGCCCACGTGGGAGTCACCCATCTCGCCCTCGATCTCCGCCTTCGGCGTCAGGGCGGCCACCGAGTCGACGATGACGACGTCGACGGCGCCGGAGCGCACGAGCATGTCCGTGATCTCCAGGGCCTGCTCACCGGTATCGGGCTGGGAGACCAGCAGATCGTCGACGTCGACGCCGAGCTTCTCGGCGTAGCTCGGGTCCAGGGCGTGCTCGGCATCGACGAAGGCACAGGTGCCACCCTGCTTCTGCGCCTCGGCCACCACCTGCAGGGTCAGCGTGGTTTTACCGGAGGACTCCGGCCCGTAGATCTCGACGATGCGGCCGTAGGGCAGGCCGCCGATACCGAGGGCGACGTCCAACCCCAGCGAGCCGGTGGAGACGGCCTTGATGTCCCGCGCGGCATCGGCGCCATCGCCCATGCGCATGACCGATCCCTTGCCGAACTGCTTTTCGATTTGTGAGAGCGCCGCTGCGAGCGCCTTTTCCCTGTTCTGTTCCATCTTCCGCCCTCCGGTGGGACCGCGCGACGTGCCGGCTGCGCCTGGCGAGCCGCACGCGGTGATCAAAATTTGAGCAATCCTCTGCACATAGGCACGATACCTGTGAGTATATACAGTACAGGCAGGGGAAGGATACGGGGCGGTGAATATTTCCCCGTGAACGCCAGAAACGGCTTTCGGTAGCTAGTGCCCTGAGCTAGATTCGGGCCTGCAGCCCGCGAAGAGCGTGGGCCACGGTCTGGGCCCGCACGGCCCGGCGATCGCCCTCGAACAGGCAGCTTTCCGTCTGCACCACGGCGCCCGGGCTACGGCGGGCATCCCCGAAACCGAACCACACGGTGCCGACGGGCTTCTCGGCGCTGCCCCCGCCAGGACCGGCCACACCGCTCACCGCGACGGACAGGGTGGCGCTGGGCCACGTGCGCAGGGCGCCGCCGGCCATGGCGGCGACGGTCTCGGCACTGACGGCCCCGTGCGCGGCGAGGGTGTGGGCTGACACGCCAACGAGCTGCTGCTTGCTAGCGTTGGCATAGGTGACGAAGCCGGTCTCGAACCAGGCGGAACTGCCAGCGACGTCCGTGAGTGCTTTCGCGATCCACCCACCGGTGCAGGACTCTACGGTGACCACGCGAAGCCCGACGGCGTGCAGGCACCCGCCCAGCTGCTCGGCCAGGTGGTAGAGCTCGGCGTCGGTCGGGGCGTCCATATGGAGGATAGTAGCACCGGGTACTGCGGTGCGCTCCAGGGGTACTGCGGAATCGAAAACGGGCAGCCTGGCGATGCCAGACTGCCCGTATGCGTGAGCTAATCTTTTCGCTCGGTCGCGATACTAATTGCTCGCGGGCACTTCCTCGCAAACGGTCTCGTAGCGAGTCACCTTCTTACCGTCCTGGTACTGATCCTGCGCCACGCGCCCCGCCACCGCGCCGGCGGCGGCACCGACTACCGTGCCGATCTTGCCATCGTCCTTACCCATGGCGTTGCCGACGACGCCGCCGACCACGGCACCGATGGCAGTACCCGCGATCTTCTTGTCATCCTTGATGTCACCCTCGTCCACCACTTCCACCTCACGGCACACGACTTCCGGTGCCGGCGCAACCTCTGCCACCACGACAGGTTCTGCGGGGGCGGGGGTGGCGGCAACGGGGGTGGGCGTACTCGGCGCGGCGAGCGAATTCGCGGGCGCTGGCGCCGCCTCCACAATCGCCTCTCGCGGCGCGGGCGCGCCGCTCAACCCGAAGCCAGCAACGACGGCACCCGTCGTCGCCACCGCAATCCCCAGCAACACTCCGCCAAGCATGGATTTATTCATGGTCGTCTCCTGATTCTTGGAAAGTAGTTGGGGAGTACAACGCGCAGCGGAAGTGCGTGTTGACATCGGATAGCGTCTGTCGCTACCGAGCTACAGCTTGTCAGCTAGCTTTTCCTGCAGGAAGAGCACTGGCCAACACTTCTTGATACACACGGGCATTGGCCTTACCCATGGCGATCACCGAGTGATTTTCCGCCACCAGGCGGCGCGCCGCACTCACCATGCGACGCGCGTTAGCGCGTTCGTTAAGTGTAGCTTCCATCGCCGCGGCCAAGGCTCGCGCGTCGCCTGGCGGCACCAGACGCCCGGTAACCCCGTGGCGGACGATCTCCGGGATGCCGCCCACCTGGGTGGCGATGAGTGGACAACCCGCCGCCGCCCCTTCGAGCAGCGCCACGCCTAAGCCTTCTGCTAGGGCAGGATGAACGAGCATGTCGAGGGCGCCGAGCAGGCGGGCCATGTCATCGCGAAAGCCCGCGAAGTGAACGTGATCGTGAAGGCCCAGCTTATGTGCGAGGGCCTCGAGGGAGGGCCGTAGATCCCCACGCCCGAAGCACACCAGGTGTAGGCGGGGATGGGAGCGCAGGAGTTGCGCGAGCGCCTCGAAGGCGTAGCGATGGCCCTTGCGCGGAATCAGTTGGGCCACGATGCCGGCCACCAGGGCGTCGCGCGGCAGCCCGAGCCGGTGGCGCAGCTCGTCGTCGCTGCAGGGGGTGGCGAAGCGTTCGGCGTGGACGGCGCTGGGGATGACCGTGAGGCGCTCATCGCTCACCCCCGCTTCGCGCAGCACCTCGGCGATGCCGTTGGAGATGCAGATGACGCGTCGGTAGGCGCCCTTCAGGAGGGTGCCGAGTACGCGCCCGGGCGGATTGTCCACGCGCCGCGAGAGCACCGCGGGCACCCCGGCGAGCTTGGCCCCGAGCAGACCCCAGGTGTCCGCCCCGCGGCGCGAGTGCAAGTGCACCAGATCCGCCCCTTCACGACGCAGGTGAGCGGCCAGGCGCAGGGCGAGGACGGCATCCAGATCGCCCCCCATCTTCATGCCCACCACCGGCAACCCACGCGAGTGGGCGGCCACGGACACGTCACTGCCCTGGGCGCATACGAGCACGCTCTGGATGGCGAGGCGCGGCAAGGTCTCGAGCAGGTAGAGCACCTGCTGGGCGCCACCGAACACGTGGCGACCGGCCTCTACGTGCACCACGCGCAGGGGGCGGATGGTTTCCTCGGCAAGAGGCGCCGCGCGCGTCGTGTACGATGTGGGTTTCGCCGTGTTGGTTCCGACTCGAATGACCGCGCCCTCTTCCTCAACGCCCGCCAGCTTACAGGATCATACGCCGATGATGCGTCAGTATCTGACGCTGAAAGCGGAGCATGCGGATGTTTTACTTTTCTACCGCATGGGCGATTTCTACGAGCTGTTTTTCGACGATGCACGCAAGGCCGCCCGCCTCATCGACATAACGCTGACCACCCGCGGCAAGTCGGCCGGTCACCCGATCCCGATGGCCGGTGTGCCCTACCACGCGGCCGACACCTACCTCGCCAAACTCGTGCGCCTGGGTGAGACCGTCGCCATCTGCGAACAGGTCGGTGACCCGGCCACCAGCAAGGGCCCGGTCGAACGTCGCGTCACGCGCATCGTCACCCCGGGCACGCTCACCGACGAGTCGTTGCTCGAGAGCCACCGCGACACCCTGCTGCTCTGTGTCGCCAGCAACGCTGCCATCCCAGACGAGCACACGCGCATCGGCCTCGCCTGGCTGGATCTGGCGAGCGGCCGGTTCAGCGTGATGGAGGTGGACGGTCTGGCGGCCCTCGCCGCCGAGCTGGAGCGACTGCAGCCGGCGGAGATCCTGCTCTACGAGGGGCTCACCCTGCCCGAACGACTGATGGAGGGGCGAGCTGCACGCGAACGCCCCCCATGGCACTTCGAACACGAGGCGGCGCAGCGCCTGCTCTGCCAGCAGCTCGGCTCGCGGGACCTCTCGGGCTACGGCTGCGACGGCCTGCCGCTCGCGGTCGGCGCCGCCGGCGCCCTGCTCCAGTACGTGCGGGACACCCAGCGCAGCGCCCTGCCCCACCTCACCACCTTGCGTACGGAGCGGCGCGACGAGGCGCTCGTGCTGGATGCGATCACCCGACGCAACCTGGAACTCGACCGCAGCCTCGCCGGGCGCGACGAGTTCACCCTCCTAGGCGTGATGGACCGAACGGCCACCCCCATGGGCAGTCGGCGCCTGCGACGCCTGCTCACGCGCCCGCGCCGCGATCACGCGCTGCTGGCCGCCCGCTACGACGCCGTCGAACACCTCGACCAGGCGCGGCTCGCAAGCGCCGTCCACAATGCACTGAACGACCTGGGCGACCTGGAACGCATCGTCTCGCGCGTCGCCCTGGGGTCCGCCCGCCCCCGCGACCTGGCCCAGCTGCGCGACGCGCTCACGGCGGCCCCAGCGATCGCAGCGCTCCTGGCCGAGATCACCTCGCCGCTGCTGCGGGAGATCGCCGACGCCCTACTTGGCCACGAGGCCACGGCCACCCTGCTCACCCGTGCGGTGATCGAGGCGCCACCGCCCCTGATTCGCGATGGCGGCGTCATCGCCCCAGGCTACGACGAGACCCTGGATCGCCTGCGGGATCTGTCCCAGAACGCCGATGCCTTCCTGGTGGAACTCGAGCAACGCGAACGCGAGCGCACGGGGCTCTCCACCCTGAAGGTGGGCTACAACCGCGTGCACGGCTACTACATCGAACTCTCGCGCGGCCAGTCCGGCGACGCGCCCGCGGAGTACACCCGGCGCCAGACGCTCAAAGGCGCGGAGCGCTTCATTACGGAGGAGCTGAAGCGCCACGAGGATGAGGTGCTGAGCGCCCGAGACAAATCCCTGGCACTCGAGAAGCAACTCTACGAGGACCTACTAACGCAGCTAGGTCAAGTGATCGCCCCGCTGCAGGCCTTCGCCGACGCCCTCGCCACCCTAGATGTCTACGCCAACCTCGCCGAACGCGCCGAGGCCCTACGTCTGGTACGACCCACGCTCAGCGACGACCCCGTCATCACCATCGAGGACGGCCGCCACCCCGTGGTCGAGCAGACCCTGGACGCCCCCTTTATCGGTAACGACCTCACCTTGAACCCTGAGCGGCGTCTGCTGGTGATCACCGGCCCCAACATGGGCGGCAAGTCCACCTACATGCGACAGACCGCGCTGATCCTGGTGCTGGCCCACGCCGGCAGCTTCGTCCCGGCGCGCGCCGCCACGATCGGCCCCGTCGATCGGATCTTCACCCGCATCGGCGCCTCCGACGACCTCGCCGGTGGCAACTCCACCTTCATGGTGGAGATGAACGAAACAGCGAACATCCTCAACAACGCCACCGAGCGCAGCGTGGTGTTGATGGACGAGGTGGGCCGCGGCACGAGCACCTTCGACGGCCTGTCCCTGGCCTGGGCCGCCGCGCGCTACATCGCGCGCGAGGTGCGGGCCTTTACCCTGTTCGCCACCCATTACTTCGAGCTCACGGCCCTGGAACGGGAGATGGACGGCTGCGCCAACGTCCACCTGGACGCGACGGAGCACGGGGAGCAGTTGGTGTTCCTGCACGCGGTGAAGGACGGGCCCGCGAACCAGAGCTACGGCTTGGCGGTGGCGCGGCTGGCGGGCGTGCCGCGCCCCGTTATCGACGAGGCGCGAGCCTATCTGGCCGAGTTGGAGCAGGATTACGCACGCCACGAGGGCGAGGGCCAGCAAACCTCGCTCCCCCTCTTCGCGCCCACCGCGAAAGCGGAGGCCTCGCCGCAAGCAGCGAAGGACCCCATCCGCGAGCGGGTGGAGGCGCTAGACCCGGACGAGCTCACGCCACGCCAGGCGCACGACGCGCTCTACGCCCTGCGCGCACTCCTAAACAAGCAATAGCGCCTAAGCGGGTTGCGGCGTCGCGCCGCCGTCGGCTTGCTTGATCGCCTGCACCGCCATGCGAAGCGCATCGATCCGCTTCGGATGGTAAGCGTCGACCTCCAGGCAGTGGTCCGCGTCGAGCCCCTTGAGCGTGGCACGTACCTTCTCGTTGGCACCGCTCACATACACGTTCTTGCCCATGCGCTTGCCATCACACGCCACGGTTTCCACCGCCCGCGCGGCGGACACATCGATGAAAGGCACGCGCGAGAAGTCGAGGATGATCGCGCCGGCGTCCTCCTTGGACTTCATGCGCACGTGGTGCCCCATGTCGGCGGCCGCGCCGAAGCTCAACGGGCCTGCCAGGTCGAACACGGTAACCCGGCCGCGAGCCTGCTCGAACAGCTCGGCCTCCTGGGGATCCTCTACCCGATCGGGGAGGCCCTGCAGCAACTCGAGCTGCTGCTGCGCCACCTGACGGACGAACGCCAAGGCGGCAAGGAAGACGCCGAGCAACACCGCCGCGATCAGATTGACGAAGACCGTCAAGCCGAGCACCAAGGCCATGAGCAGAAGATCCCAGCGCGGACCGCGGTGCGCCCGGCGAAGGTAGGTCCAGTCGATGATATCGACACCTACCTTGACCAGGATGCCGGCCAACGCCGCGTGGGGAATAGCGGCTGCAATCGGCCCGGCCCCCAATACGATGACCAGCAAGATCACGGAGTGGATCATCCCGGAGATCTTCGTGTTGCCGCCGGCACGGATGTTCACCACGGTGCGCATCGTGGCGCCGGCCCCTGCGATACCACCGAGGAAGCCGGCGACGATGTTGCCGATGCCCTGGCCGAAGAGTTCGCGGTTCGAATCGTGGCGCGTGCGCGTCATGTTGTCGGCGACCAATGAGGTGAGCAAGCTGTCGATAGCCCCTAGGGCCGCCAGGATGATCGCCGCCTTCAGCACGACCCACAGCACGGCGCCGCCGTCCGCAAACAGAAGACCAAAAGCGGGCAGATGAAGCTCCGGCAACCCGGTAGGCACATCGGCAAGAACGGGCACCTCGATGAACAAGCTCGCGATCGTAGCGACGATCAGGGCCGCGAGCGGCGACGGCAGGAACTTACCCCAGCGCTGGGGCCAGCCGTACACCACGGCGAGAGAAATCGCACCGATGAGCACGGCGTTCAAGTTGACGTTGGCGATGGCCTCCGGAAGAAAGCGCAGCGCCGCGACCGTTCCGCCGGGCGGCTCCTGTCCCAGCAGGCGACCGATTTGCAGAATGATGATGATGGCACCGATACCGCTCATGAACCCGGAGACCACCGGGTAGGGCACGAGGCGGATGTACTGTCCCAGGCGTAGGGCGCCGAAGACGATCTGCAGCGCGCCGGCCATCATGACGGCGGTGAAGACGAGCTCCGGTGGATGCCCCTCGCGGGCGAGCGACTCCACGAGCGCCACCACCACCACGATCATCGGCCCCGTGGGGCCTGAGATCTGAGACGGGGTGCCGCCGAGCATGGCTGCGAAGAAGCCCACGGCGATGGCGCCGTACATCCCCGCGATGGCGCCGTCCGCGACGCCGGAGGCCACCCCCAACGCCAGGGCTAGCGGCAGGGCGACGACGCCCGCCGTGACACCACCGTAGATATCGCCCTTAAGATCCGGAGTCGAGAAAAAGCCCATAGTGAAGTCCGTTCCCTACAAAGCGTTCAGTCCACTTCGCGGCTCACCGCGGGCTCGACCCTAGCTCAAGGATCGAAATACCTAGCGATACCGCTAACCACATAGTCCTGCTGAGCCTCAGTCAACTCAGCGTAGACCGGCAGGGCCAGCGTGCGATCGGCCGCCTGCTCGGCATGCGGCAAATCACCTCGACGATACCCGAGGGGTGCGAAGCACTCCTGCAAGTGCAGCGCGACGGGATAGTAGACCTCGCAACCAATCCCCCGTTCCCGCAAGCTCGCCTTGAAGGACTCCCGCTGCGTCGCGTCGCCCCCCTCAGCCGCCAAGCGCACCACGTATTGGTTGAAGATATGGCGGTAGCCGGGCGTTCGCGTGGGCAGGATGAGCGCATCCCCCACCGCGCGCGCGATCTCCTCATCGTAGTACTGGGCGTTGGCCTGCCGGCCTGCTGTCCAGGCATCCAGGTAGCGAAGCTTTACCGAAAGAACCGCCGCCTGCAACGCATCCAGCCGGAAGTTGCCGCCGACCACGCTGTGGTAGTACCGCCGCTCCCCGCCGTGCACCCGCAGCACGCGGAGACGTTCCGCCACGTCGGCATCGCGCGCGACGCAGAGGCCGCCGTCGCCGAAGGCGCCCAGGTTTTTGCTTGGAAAGAAGGAAAAACAGCCGATATCGCCCCGGCTGCCTGCACGCCTGCCCTGCTCGTCCTCGGCGCCGATGGCCTGGGCGGCATCCTCGATCAGTTTGAGATCGAAGGCCTGCGCCAACGCCAGCATCGCGTCCATGTCGACCAGTTGCCCGAACAGGTGCACGGGCATCAGTACGCGCACGCGCCCGCCCGTTGCGCGATTCACGAGGGTGCCGTCGGCCTGACGCTCGCACTGCTCGCGAAGAAACCGCTCGACGGCATTGGGGTCGAGGTTGTAGGTGGCTGGGTCGATGTCGCAGAACACCGGCCGGGCGCCCAGGCGGGCGATGGTGCCAGCCGTGGAGAAGAAGGAGTACGGGGAGGTAATCACCTCGTCGCCGGGGCCGATGTCGAAGGCCATGAGGGCGGCGAGCAGGGCGTCCGTGCCGGAGGAGACGCCGATCGCCTGGGGCGTCTGGCAGTAAGCGGCGACCTCCTCCTCGAAGGCCGCCACCTTCGGCCCTAGGACGAAGTACTGGCTGTCGCAGACCTCGCGCAGGACCGGCTCGATCTCATCGCGGATGCTCTGGTACTGGGCCTTGAGGTCCAGCAGGGGTACGGCGCTGATCGCGGTCTCGCCCGCCCCAGCGTCGTGGCTCACTCCTCCAGCCAGGGCATGTAGCCGCGGAGTTTGACGCCCACCTCTTCGATGGGATGCTCGAGGTCATCCTTGAGCAGAGACTCGTAGCGCGGCTTGCCCTTGTCGTTCTCCGCGATCCACTCGCGCGCGAAGGTACCGTCTTGAATATCCGTGAGCACGGCCTTCATCGCATCCTTCGCGTGCGCATCGACCACGCGCGGACCGGAGATGAGGTCACCCCACTTGGCCGTCTCGGAGACAAACTGGTGCATCTTCTTGAGCCCACCCTCGTGCAACAGGTCGACGATGAGCTTCAGCTCATGCATGACCTCGAAGTAGGCGACCTCGGGCTTGTAGCCGGCTTCCGTCAGGGTTTCGAAGCCCTTCAGCACGAGCTCGGTAACGCCGCCGCAGAGCACCGCCTGCTCACCGAACAGATCCGTTTCCGTCTCTTCCTTGAAGGTGGTCTCGAGCACGCCCGTGCGGCTGCCGCCCAGGCCGTGGGCGTAGGCCAACGCGCGGGCGAGGCCCTGGCCGCTGGCGTCCTGGTGCACGGCGACCAGGCAGGGCACACCACGACCGAGCTCGTACTGGCGGCGCACGAGATCACCGGGGCCCTTCGGCGCGATGAGCACGATGTCCACGCCGGCGCCGGGCTCGATGGTGCCGAAGTGAACATTGAAGCCGTGCGCGAAGAGCACGGTAGCGCCGCTGTCCAGATGATTCTCGATCTGCTTGTACAGCCCGGCCTGGGAGGTGTCCGGGGTGAGGATCGCCACCAAGGTAGCGCCCTTGACGGCCTCGACGGGCTCGGCGACGGCCATGCCGTCTGCCACCGCCTTGTCCCAGCTGGCCCCGCCGGGACGCAAGCCCACCACCACTTCGTAGCCGCTATCGCGCAAGTTCAAGGCGTGGGCGCGGCCCTGGCTACCGTAGCCGAGCACCGCGATGCGCTTGCCGTCGAGGGGCGCGGAACTCATGTCCTTCTGCGTGTAGATATTCACTCTGTTTGATCTCCTGGCAGTCGTCGCAGCGTTAGGCGTACGAGCGGGGTGTTTTCAATAGGGTAGCTGAGCCGCACCGCCGCCGCGCGCGCTGCGCAGCGTGGCGGGGCGGCGTGGACTAGTGCCTGGGATGGGACACTAAAACATCTCGGTGGGATCGACCGCGCCGGGCTCGACCGGGTCGCGCGAGACGATGTGATCACCGGTCACCATCTGCGCGTAGCTCATGCCGGGCCCCACCATCGGGTAGACGCCCGCATCCGGATCGATGATCACCTCGAGGAACGCGGGGCCAGGGTAGGCCACGAACTGCGCGATCACCTTCGGCAGATCTTCCTTGCGCTCCAGGCGCACGGCGTAGTCGTAGCCGTCGGCTTGCGCCGTCTTCACGAAGTCCTTCTTGTGCAAGGACTTGTCGCTCGCTGCGAGGCGCCCTTTGAAGAAGAGCTTCTGCCACTGCTTGACCATGCCGTCGCCAAAGTTGTTCAGCACAACCACCTTCACGGGCAGGTTGTAGGTGGTCACCGTCTCCAGATCGCCGAGGTTCATGCGGATGCTGGCATCGCCGTCGATGTCGATGACGAGGCGCTCAGGAGCGGCGAACTGGGCGCCGATCGCCGCCGGTAGGCCGAAGCCCATGGTGCCCATGCTGCCCGAGGTGAGCCACAGGCGCGGCTCGCAGAAATCGAAGTACTGGGCCGCCCACATCTGGTGCTGGCCGACGCCGGTGGCGATGATCGCCTTGCCCTTGGTGTGGCGGTTGATCTCCTCGATCACGTGGTAGGGCTGAATGAGCTGCGCGTCGCGATCGTAGTTCATCGCATGGCGCGACTTCAGGCCCTGCACGTGTTCATGCCAGCGAGCGAAGGACTTGCGGAAGCCCGTGGTGCGGGCATGGGCGATGAGCGCGCGCAGGGCATCGCCGAGCACGCCCACGTGATGCCAATCGACGGCCTTCACCTTGTTGATCTCGGACACGTCGATATCGAAGTGGGCGATGTGCCGGGTCTTCGGCGCGAACTGGGACGGTACGCCTGCCACGCGATCGTCGAAGCGCGAGCCCACCGCGATAAGAAAGTCACAGTCCTCCACGGCGTAGTTGGCGAAGGCGGTGCCGTGCATGCCGAGCATGTGCAGGGAGAGATCGTCCGTGGTGTCGAAGGCGCCGATGCCCATGAGGGTGGTGACCACGGGAATGCCGCACTCGCGGGCCAGGGCGCTCACGGCCTCACTGGCCTCGCCGTTGATGGCGCCACCGCCCACGTAGAGCAGGGGCGCCTCGCACTCGCGCAGCATGTCGAAGAAGCGCTCGATCTGCTCCGGCCGCAGGACGTTGCGCTCCATGCGGGCCATGCGCTGGCGGTAGCCGGGGATGGGCAGGGTGCCGGCGCCGGCAAAGGTCAGCTCCGCGGTCTGCACGTTCTTTGGAATATCCACCACCACGGGCCCGGGCCGCCCGCTGCGCGCCAGCTCGAAGGCCGTGCGCAGGGTGGCTTCCAGCCGATCCGCCTCGGTAACCAGGAACACGTGCTTACAGGCGGCACCCATGATGCTGCTGACGGGCGCCTCTTGGAATGCATCGGTACCGATCGCCGTGGTCGGCACCTGACCACACAGCACGACGATGGGGGTGGAGTCCGCCATACAGTCGCGCACGGAGGTGACCGTATTGGTGGCGCCGGGCCCGGAGGTCACCATGACCACGCCGACCTCACCGCTCGCACGGGCGTAGCCGGAGGCCATGAAGGCCGCGCCCTGCTCGTTCGCGGGCACCACCATCTCGATGCCATCCGCCTGGCCCTCGCCCGCCTCTTCGCACTTGGCGTTGTAGCGAAAGACGGCATCGAAGGTGGGCAGGATCGCTCCGCCGCTGTAGCCAAAGATGTGCCGTACACGCTCCTGCGCCAAGACCTCGACAATGATCTCGGCACCGGTGAGCGTCTCACCCGCACGGGGGTGCGCGGACTGCTCGGCGCTAACATCAGCACTG
This sequence comes from Pseudomonadota bacterium, assembly GCA_039815145.1. Taxonomy (NCBI): domain Bacteria; kingdom Pseudomonadati; phylum Pseudomonadota; species Pseudomonadota bacterium. The sequence continues at coordinate 56,025 of JBCBZW010000017.1, read as the reverse complement.
TGTTCCAGCATTGGGGTAGCCACTACGGATTTAGAAACGGTATCTTCCAGATTAACGCTTTGCAGCAATCGGAAATCAAGGGCTCCGGCCATATGCGCCACATCATCTCCATCATCCTGCAGAACGAGGCCGGTGCCCTGACCCGCGTGGCCGGACTGTTCTCCACCCGCGGCTACAACATCGAGACCCTCAACGTGGCGCCCACGGCGGATCAACGCGTGTCCCGCATCTCATTGGTCACCAAGGGTCCGGACGCGGTGATCGGACAGATCTGCAGCCAGTTGCTCAAGCTGGTGGACGTGGTGGACCTGGTGGATCTCACGGACGGCCCGCACTTCGAACGTGAACTGCTGCTGCTGAAGATGCGGGTGGCGACGGAGCGCCGCGAGACGCTGGAGGAGTTGGTCAACCATCGAGGCGGGCGCGTGCTCGACGAGCGGGCCGAGACCTTCACGCTGGAATACAGCGCCTCGGGTGCGGACGTCGACCGTTTCATCGAGGTGGCCGCGCGCCACGGTGAGGTGCTCACCCTCGCCCGCAGCGGCCCCGTCGCGGCGTCCGTGGGCGAGCCGCGCACCTCCTGGGCACCCTACGGGCTCACCTCGGAGTAGGAAGCGCCTTAGCTAGCGCCGCCCTCCGCCGCCTGGCCGCCCTGGGGGGTGCGGACGCGAATCGACAGTTCTCGCAACTGCCGGTCGGACACCACGCCGGGCGCGTCGGTCAGCGGGTCATGCGCCGTCTGGGTCTTGGGGAAGGCGATGACGTCGCGGATGTTGTCCGTGCCCGCCATGAGCATCACGATCCGGTCCAGGCCGAAGGCGATGCCGCCGTGGGGCGGGCAACCGTACTTGAGGGCATCGAGCAGGAAGCCGAACTTCTCCCGCGCCTCCTCGTCCTCGATGCCGAGGGTGCGGAACACCACCTGCTGAATGTCTTCGCGGTGGATACGCACGGAGCCACCGCCGATCTCGTAGCCGTTCAGCACCATGTCGTAGGCCATGGAGTTGGCGGCGCCGGGATCCGCGGCCAACGCCTCGGGGTCGCTCGTCGCGGGGGCGGTGAAGGGATGGTGAAGCGCCACCCAGCGATTCTCTTTGTTGTCGTGCTCGAACATCGGAAAGTCGACCACCCACAGGGGCGCCCACTCGCCGTTGACCATGCCGAGGTCGCGGCCGATCTTGGCCCGCAACGCGCCCATGGCGTCGCTCACCACCGTCGCCTTGTCCGCACCGAAGAAGACGACGTCGCCATCGACGCAGGCCGTACGTTCCACGATCTTGGCCACCGCCTCGTCATCGAGGAACTTGAGGATCGGCGACTGCAGCCCCTCGCGCCCCTTGGCGACATCGTTGACCTTGATGTAGGCGAGGCCACGCGCGCCGTAGCGGCTGACGAACTCGGTATAGCCGTCGATGTCCTTGCGGCTGATCTTGGCGCCGCCCGGCACGCGAAGCGCCGCCACGCGGCCCTTCGGATCCTTGGCTGGCCCCGAGAAGACTTTGAAGTCGACGCTCGCCATCACGTCGCCCAGCTCGATGAGCTCGAGGGGGATGCGCAGGTCGGGCTTGTCGCTGCCGTAGCGCTCGATGGCCTCGGCGTAGCTCATGCGTGGGAACGGCGAGGGCAACTCCACGTCCATCACCTCGCGGAAAAGCTCGCGGATCATCTGCTCCATCAACCCGGTGATCTCCTCCTGATTCATGAAGGAGGTCTCGATATCGAGCTGGGTGAACTCGGGCTGACGATCGGCGCGCAGATCCTCGTCCCGGAAGCACTTTACGATCTGATAGTAGCGATCGAAGCCGCTCATCATGAGCAGCTGCTTGAACAGCTGGGGCGACTGGGGCAGCGCGAAGAACTTGCCGCCGTGGGTGCGGCTCGGCACCAGGTAGTCGCGAGCGCCCTCGGGCGTGGCCCGCGTGAGCACGGGGGTCTCGACGTCGATGAAACCCTGCGAATCGAGGTGGGCACGCAAGCTCTGCGTGACCCTGTGGCGCAGCTTCAGGCGCTCGAGCATCTCCTCGCGACGCAGGTCGAGGTAGCGGTAGCGCAGGCGCAGCTCTTCGCTCACCGTCTCATCGTGCTGGAAGGGCGGTGTCTGGGCGGTGTTCAACACCTCCAGCTCCTTGGCCAGCAGCTCCACTGCGCCGCTGCGCATGTTCGGGTTCTCACCCCCTTCAGGCCGCGCGCGCAGGCGGCCGCGGATGCGCAAGACGTACTCGGATCGCACGCGCTCCGCCGAGGCGAAGGCTTCCTCCGTATCCGGGTCTACCACCACCTGCAGGATGCCTTGAACGTCGCGCAGGTCGATGAAAATCACGCCGCCGTGGTCACGACGCCGGTGGACCCAACCGGCCACCTCGATCTCCTGCCCGATGAGCGTTTCGTCGACGAGGCCGCAGTAGTGCGTACGCATGGCTTAGGGGTATCCGCTTGGCTTTTGGCCGCGGCAGCCGAGCCCGCGGCGGGTAACTATCAGGATCAGTCGCCTCAGCGGCGGCTGCCGGCGTTTCAGGTTGGGTAACCTGCCGATCCGGAAGGACCGGCGATGTTAAGAGTTGGACTGCGGCGGTGCAAGATCGGTGGTTCCCGGCAGGCTGGCCGGGTCGACGCCCGCTGCCCCCGTGACGGTCACCGGACGCGGTTCGACGAGGCCCTTGGCACGGCCATCGTTCGGAAACGGCGGCACCACGGAGCCCATCGAGATCACCATCTTCATCGCGTCATCCACCTTCATGTCCAGAAGACGAATGTCTGCCCGCGGGGCCAGGATCAGGAAACCGGAGGTGGGGTTGGGGGTGGTCGGCACGAACACGCTGATCAGCTCCGGCTCTTCGGAGCGCACCTGCACCTCGCCCTGGCGCTCGGAGGTCAGGAAGCCGAGGCTCCAGGCCCCGCGGCGCGGGTACTCCACCAGCACCACCTGCTTGAAGGGCTTGCCGCCTTCGTCGAGCAGTTGCTCGGCCACCTGCTTCACGCCCGAGTAGAGGGTGCGGATCAGGGGGATGCGCCCGAGCAGGGACTCCCAGAAGTCGACCATCGCGCGGCCGACGAAGTTGGCGGCGAACATCCCGGTGCCCAACAGGACGATCAACGTCAGGATGATGCCGAGACCGGGGATGGTGAAGCCGAGCCACACCTCGGGCCGGGCGTGCGCGGGCAGGAGCAGAAGCGTGCGGTCGGCCAGATTAACCAAGGCGCGCAGCACGAAGATGGTCACGGCGGCGGGCACCCACACGAGCAGGCCCGCCACCAGGTAGCGCCGAAGGCGCTTCATGCTGGACTCAGTTCGCTGCGGAGGATTTCTTCGGCGAGGCATCGTTTTTCACGGAGGAGGATTTCTTGGGGCTGGCATCGCCGGAGCCACTGCTGCCGCTGGCAGCGGGCTTCGACTCGCTAGATTTGGCGCCGTCGTCGCCCTTCGGCGCGTCAGCGCTGGGCGCATTGTCCGCCTTGCCATCGCCGCCGTCTGCGAGATTGCGCTTATTCTCGGACTTGAAGTCTGTCTCGTACCAACCGCTGCCTTTGAGGCGGAAGCGCGGGGCGGACATGAGCTTCTTCAGGGCGGGCTGGCCGCAGGCGGCGCAATCTACGAGGGGGTCGTCAGACATGCGCTGCAGCGCGTCTTGGCGATGTCCGCACGACTCGCATTGGTACTCGTAGATGGGCATGGTGGAGTCCTCTCAACAACAGACTGGGCCCTGCGGGCGACAGGACACTAGCATGATCGTACGACAGATCTGGACCGCGAACGCCTATCGCAATTTCAACTATCTCGTGGCCTGCGAGGAGACCGGCGAAGCCCTCGCCATCGATCCCCTTGATTACCGACAGTGCCTAAAAGTCGCGCGCGCGGAAGGCTTCGAGATCACCCAGATCCTGAATACCCATGAACATGGGGATCATGTGGGCGGAAACAAGGGCCTCGTGAGCGCCACCCGCGCCCGCGTGCTGGCCCACGCCGGTGCCGCCGATCGGATCCCCGGCGGCATCGACCGCGGACTCAGCGCCGGCGATGTGATTCGCGTCGGCAAGACCGTGGATCTGGAGTGCCTGGATACGCCGGGCCACACCATGAGCCACATCTGCCTCTTGTCCCGCACGGACTCACCGGCCCTGTTCAGCGGCGACACCCTGTTCAACGCCGGCGCCGGCAATTGCCACAACGGCGGACACCCGGTGCAGCTCTACGACACCTTCGCCACCCTCCTCGCGCAGCTCGGCGACGACACCCGCGTCTTCCCAGGTCACGACTACCTGGCCAACAACCTGCGCTTCACCCTGGACCGGGAACCGGACAACGAGGCCGCCCGCGATCTCCTCGCCGCCCAGGGCGAGCACGATCCCCAGCACGCCTACGTCACCACCTTCGGCGAAGAACGACGCGTCAATACTTTCTTCCGGCTGCAGCAACCGACGGTGATCGCGGAGCTGCGCAAGCGCTTTGCAGACCTCGGCGAGCAGCCGAGCGCGCGCGAGGTATTCCTGCGCCTTCGGGAACTGCGCAACGACTGGTAGGGCGAGGGCGGAGGCTTACGCCGGCGGGCTAGTTGGCCGTGGGCTCGAAGGGAAGATCGCGCAGCTGCTCGTCGATGGCGGCGATCACCTCGTCCGCCGTGGCGAAGCGCTCCGCCTTGTCCTTCGCCATCATGCGATCGATCAATCCCTGCATAGAACCGACCTCACCGGGCAGATCCGGCACCGGGGCGCGCACGTGCATGTCGATCACGCGAACCGCGGAATCGGCCAGATAGGGTCGTCTGCCCGCCAACATCTCGAACAGGACGCAACCGAGGCTGTAGATGTCGCTGGCGCCGTCCACCTTGGCACCGGTGCCCTGCTCGGGGCTGAGGTAGGACGGCGTGCCGAGCACGCGTCCGGCCTGGGCAAGGGTCTGGCCTGCGGGCAACTTGGCCAGCCCGAAGTCGATCAACGCGACCGAGCCGTCCTCGCGCAGCATGACGTTGCCGGGCTTGAGGTCGCGGTGGTAGATGCCGTGCGAGTGGATGAGCTTGAGTGCCTGGGCGATGCCGCGGGCGTAGTGCAGGGCCGCGTGGGCGGTCATGGCCCGCCGCATGCGCCGACCGAGATCGCCACCGGCGAAGTACTCGACCACCAGATAGGCGCCGTCTTCGCGCACGCCGCTATCGAAAACCTTCACCACCCGGCGATCGTTGAGGCTCGCAATCACCTCGTACTCGCGCTTGAACACGCGCACGTTGTCGAGATTGCCCAGCTTCTGCACGTAGGGCATGAACTTGATCACCACGTGACGCTGGCGACGTTCGTCGAGCGCCAGGTAGGTGGTGGCCGTGCCGCCCTCGCCGACCAGGCGCACGATCCGGTAGCCGGGGATGTCAGGTGCGTTGGCCAACCCCTCGCGAGTGAAGTCCCGTTCGCTCGGCGAGGCTTTCACGGACTGCAGACGCTTCGGCTCGCTCGCCGGCGCCGACACCTTCGGCGCGGAGGGATCGCGCGGGGCCGACTCCTCGTCGGTACGGTCGTTGCCGCTCGCGGTCGGGTCTGATGCGCCACGACGTTTGGCCTTGTGCTTGGTCGGCAGACGGCCGCCGGCCAGGCACTCCTTGATCGCCCGAATCAGCACGTGATCCTCGAGGCGGGGAAGGGGCAGGTAGTCGCTGGCGCCGTACTTGATGGCCGCCGCGGCGAGCCATTCGTTGCCCTCGAGGGCAAGGTAGAGCAAGGGGACCCGCGGGGCCGTGGCGCGTAGGTTGACCAGCGGCGCCAGCACCGCGTCCCAGTCTTCGTCGGGACTCACGTCGGCGCCGTCCTGGGCCACGATCACGATATCGTAGTGGCGAGACTCCACGGCGGCTAGGATCGCCTCGTCCACCCGCTGGGCCTGCACGATGTCCAGGCCCGGCACCTTGGACTGCAGGCGCGGCAGGAATGCGTCTATCGCCGCCTGACTATCATCGTTGTCGCGCTCGACGATCGGCTGTCGCTGCAAAAGCAGGATGCGCATTCAGGCAGGACTCCTGGCTCGCTCCCTGAGCGGGATGGGGTACGAAGGGGGTCGCTAGGTGTCATTGCTAGCGATGGGCTGGCGGCCGGGCTGGCACACCGGCTCAACGCACGGTAGGGACGACACCTTACCGACCCCTGAGTTTAGCGACATGGTACCGATCTGCCAGTGAACCGGCGCACATGATTCGGTGATTATGCCCCGATCCTAGCCGTTCGGCGCCTGAGCCTCGCGCGAAAACACCAGTGTTTTCGCATCCTGATCCACATCGACGCGCACGTGGTCATTTGGTCCCAAACGCCCGGAGAGGATCTCCTGGGCCAGGGGATTCTCCACCTGACTCTGAATTGCGCGCTTCAGGGGCCTCGCGCCGTACACGGGATCGAAGCCAGCCTCGGCCAGGCGCACCACCGCCTCGTCGCTCAGGCTCAAGGTCATGTCCCGCTCCGCCAGGCGCGCCTGCAGGTACGCCAGCTGGATGGACACGATGCGTCGGATCTCCTCCACTCCCAGGGGATGGAAGACGACGATGTCGTCCACACGGTTCAGAAACTCAGGCCGGAAATGCTGGCCGACCACGCCCATGACCGCGCTCTTCATCTGCTGATAATTGTCTTCGCCGGCCAGTTCCTGGATCAGCTCCGAGCCCAAATTCGAGGTCATCACGATGACCGTGTTGCGGAAGTCCACGGTACGGCCCTGGCCATCGGTCAGGCGGCCGTCGTCCAGCACCTGGAGCAGTACATTGAACACATCCGGGTGTGCCTTCTCCACCTCGTCGAGGAGGATCACCGAGTAGGGGCGCCGTCGCACGGCTTCGGTCAGGTAGCCACCCTCCTCGTAGCCCACGTAGCCCGGTGGCGCGCCGATGAGGCGGGCCACGGAGTGCTTCTCCATGAACTCCGACATGTCGATGCGCACCATCGCTTCCTCGGCGTCGAAGAGGAAGCTCGCGAGGGCCTTGGTCAACTCGGTCTTACCCACGCCCGTCGGCCCTAGGAACAGGAACGAGCCGTTCGGACGACGTGGATCGGACAGGCCGGCTCGCGAGCGGCGAATGGCGTTGCTGACCGCCACCACGGCCTCCTGCTGACCGACCACGCGCTCACCGAGCACCTGCTCCATGCGCAGAAGCTTGTCCCTCTCGCTCTCGAGCATCCGCGAGACCGGAATACCGGTCCATCGAGAGACCACCTCGGCGATCTCCTCCTCGGTTACCTTGTTGCGCAACAGGGTGGTGCTCGCCTCGGTGCTTTCCGCGTCCGCGAGCTGCCTCTCGAGCGCGGGAATGCGCCCGTACTGCAGCTCCGACATGCGGGTCAGGTCACTGGCGCGACGCGCGTTGTCGAGCTCCTGCCGGGCCTGCTCCAGAGCCTCCTTGAGGTGGGTCGAGCCCTGCACGGCCGCCTTCTCGGCAAGCCACACCTCCTCGAGATCGGCGTACTCGCGCTCGCCTTCGGCGATGTTGCCCTCCAGCTCCTCCAGACGACGACGCGAGGCGTCGTCCTTCTCCCGGCGCAGGGCCTCGCGTTCGATCTTCCATTGGATGAGGCGCCGTTCGAGCTTGTCCAGGGACTCGGGCTTGGAGTCGATCTCCATGCGGATGCGCGAGGCGGCCTCGTCGATCAGGTCGATGGCCTTGTCGGGCAGCTGGCGATCGGCGATGTAGCGGTGCGACAGGGTCGCCGCCGCCACCACCGCGGGGTCGGTGATGTCCACGCTGTGGTGGACCTCGTAGCGCTCCTGCAAGCCGCGCAGGATCGCGATCGTGTCCTCCACGGTGGGTTCGCCGACGAGCACCTTCTGGAAGCGACGCTCGAGGGCCGCGTCCTTCTCCACGTACTGGCGATACTCGTCCAGCGTCGTCGCGCCCACGCAGTGCAGCTCGCCGCGCGCCAGGGCGGGCTTGAGCATGTTGCCCGCGTCCATCGCGCCCTCGGCCTTACCGGCGCCGACCATGGTGTGCAGCTCGTCGATGAACAGGATCACCTGCCCTTCCTGCTTACTGAGTTCGTTAAGTACCGCCTTGAGGCGCTCTTCGAACTCGCCACGGAACTTCGCCCCGGCCAGCAGCGAACCCATGTCCAGGGCCAGGATACGCTTGCCCCGCAGGCCCTCGGGCACTTCGCCGTTCACGATGCGCTGGGCAAGACCCTCGACGATCGCCGTCTTGCCCACGCCGGGCTCGCCGATGAGGACGGGGTTGTTCTTGGTGCGCCGCTGCAGCACCTGGATCGTGCGCCGAATCTCCTCGTCGCGACCGATCACCGGATCCAGCTTGCCCTGCTCGGCGCGCTCGGTGAGGTCCTGCGTGAAGCGGCTGAGCGCCTGGCGCGTATCTTCGGCGTTCGGATCATCCACGGACTCGCCACCACGGGCCGCATCGATGGCGCGCTCCAGGGCGCCGCGCACGAGGCCGGCATCGCGCAGGATGGTGCCGAGGTTGCCCTTGTCTTCGCCGGCGGCGAGCACGAACAGCTCGCTGGAGAGGTACTGATCCTTACGCTCCTGCGCCAACTTGTCGGTGACGTTGAGGAGCTTGCCGAGATCATTCGATAGGTGCACCTCGCCGCCCGTGCCCTGCACCTGCGGCAAGCGATCGAGGGCTTCCCCGAGCTTCGAGCGCAGCATGGCCACGTTGGCGCCCGCGCTCACCAGCAGGGGTCGGATCGCGCCACCCTCGCTATCGAGGAGCGCTCCCATCAGGTGGACGGGTTCGATGAACTGGTGATCGCGGCCGACGGCGAGCGATTGGGCGTCGGCCAGGGCCGCCTGGAAACGGGCGGTGAGCTTGTCCATCCGCATGTGTGAGCACCTCCCTCGTAGGAATTCTGATGGCAGGAGGTATCGGGGCGCGAAGGCGCCAATTCAAGTCGCAGCGAAGGGTTTGACGACTTCTCAGTGGCTGTGACCGACCCAGCTTTGCATGAGGAGGACGGCACCGACGCCTATACCGATCATCAGAACTTGCTGCACGCTGGCCGCAAGCCCCAAACGCTGATGCAAGCCCGGGATGAGGTCGGCCACGGCGACGTACAAGAAGCTGGCGGCGGCCACCGTGAGGGCGTAAGGCAACAGGTCAGTCATGGTGGCGAGGAGCACGTAACCGACGATGCCCCCGACCACCGACGCCAACCCCACCAGCACGTTCAACAGCAGCACGCGCGCCCGAGACATCCCCGCGTTGAGCAACACCGCGACATCTCCCAACTCCTGGGGAATCTCGTGGGCGGTCACCGCCAGCGCCGTGACCACGCCCAACTCGACATCGGTGAGGAAGGCGGCCGCGATCAGGACCCCGTCGAGGAAGTTGTGGATCGCATCGCCGACGAGCACGAGGGTGGCGGAGGCGGCGTCACGGTCGTGCTGGGTCGGGGTGTGCGCTTCACAGTGATCGTGATGGCAGTGACGCCAGAGCACAGCCTTTTCGAGGATGAAGAACAGCAGCAAGCCGCCCAGCAACACGAGGGCGACGAGACGTGAATGCTCCGCGCCGGCCGCCTCCAGCGCTTGCGGGAGCTGCGCCACCAACGCCGCGGCGAGCAAGGCGCCGGTGGCGAAGCTGATCATGTGCGGCATCGCCGCCACGCGATAGGCCTCGCGCAAGCACAGGAATGCCCCGGCCACGGCCACGCTCAGTAGACCCGCTGCCAACGTGGCGACGATGATCCACAGCAAGCTCGTCATAGGGGCAGGATGGTAGCAGCGATCCGATCAGGCCGTCGTGCGCCAGATGAGGCTGGCCATGCGCCCGCAGGTGCCGTCCCGTCGATAGGAATAGAACCGTCCATGCTCGCCATAGGTGCACCCCCGCGACCGGTAGATGGCGTGCGGATCCAGTCCGAGACGAAGCAACCGGCGCTCAGCGAGCAAGGGTAGGTCGGCGTACCACCGATCTCCCTCACCGGGGCGAAAGGCATCGGCGGCGCCCTGCGAATCATCGGCAGCGAAGGCGGCACGCACCTCCGGCCCCACCTCGAAGGCGTCTCGGGAGATGCAGGGTCCCAACCAGGCGGTGAGTTGCGAAGGGGACACTCCCATCGCCTCGACCGTCGCCTCCAGCACGCCACTTGCCAGACCGCGCCACCCGGCGTGGGCGGCGCCGACCACCGCACCGGAGGTATCACACAGCAGAACCGGCAGGCAGTCCGCGGTCAGCAGAGCGCAGGCCGTGTGCCGCTCGCGCACCACCGCAGCGTCGGCCACCGGCGGCTGCCCATCCGCCGGCAGATCATCGAGGACGGCCACCGTGGTGCCGTGCACCTGTGACAACCAGCGTGGCTGTGCCTCAGCGAGCATGGCCTGCAGCTCGCGGCGGTTAGCAGCCACGATCGCCGGGTCATCGCCCACGTGGTCGCCGAGGTTGAAGCGGTCCCAGGGCGCGCGGCTGGCGCCGGCGCCGGTGCGGATGCTGGTAACGGCGCGCACGCCAGGGGGCAGGGGCCAGTCCGGCGTGAGCAGCGGGCCCTCACTCATGCGCCGTCCCTCGGCAGACGCAGCGCCTCCAGCAGCCCCACCATGTCCTCGGGAAGGGGGCTCTCCAGGGCGAGCGGCTCGCCCGACATCGGGTGGGCAAAGGCCAAGCGCGCAGCGTGCAGGGCTTGGCGTCGAAAGCCTCGCAGGGCCTCGACGGCGACCGGACGGGCACCGGGCGGCAGGCGCAGACGTCCGCCGTACTCGGGGTCCCCCACCAGGGGGTAGCCGAGGTGGGCCATGTGCACCCGGATCTGATGGGTGCGACCGGTCTCCAGGCGCAGATCCACCACCGTGAACCCCACCAGGCGTTCGGCCACTCGGTAGTGGGTCACGGCCGACCGCGCGGCCGAGTCATCCGCCGGCCGCACCGCCATCCGCGTGCGCCGGGACGGGTGGCGGCCGATCGCCGCGTTCACCGTGCCACCGCCGGTCATCTCGCCGACCGCCACCGCCCGGTACTGGCGGGTGATGTCTCGCGCCTCCAGTGCCGCCACCAGTGCCGTGTGCGCCTCGAGGGTGCGCGCCACCATCAGCAGACCGCTGGTGAGCTTGTCCAGGCGGTGCACGAGCCCGGCGCGCGGCAACACCTCGAGGGAGGGGTCGTGGTGGAGCAGGGCGTTGACCAGCGTGTGGGTCGCGTTGCCCGCGCCTGGGTGCACGACGAGCCCGGCGGGCTTATCGATCACCAGCACCGCCTCGTCCTCGAAGACCACCTGCAGGGGGATGTCCTGGGGCAGGTCGTCGGCCCGCACCGGGGCCTGCGCGTCCAGGGTCACCTGCTCGCCACCCAGCACCTTCTGTCTAGGCTTCGCGGGGGCGCCCTCCAGGCGTGCCTCGCCGCTATCGATCCATTCGCGCAAGCGTGAGCGCGAATGATCAGGAAACATCAGGGCGAGCGCCTGGTCAAAGCGCTTACCGGCCAGGGATTCGGGCACTCGAGCCTGCAGTGAAATCTTGCCCGTCATGCGGCGTGGACACCGGTGTTTGCAGGGGATTGGTGGGGCAGTGTAGCCCCGAAGCGCTACCTCTGCGGTATCATGCGCGTTTGCCCCGAGCACCGCGTGGACTTACAAAAGGGCGATGATGAGAGCGTTTGACTTCTCCGGCGGCTGGCGCCGACAACTCGGTATCGCACTGCTCGCGCTGGTCCTGGCGCTGGGCGCGGTGGGCTGTGGCGGCAATAAGCAGAGCGACCTCGCTAAGCTGGCCGACCCCCAGTTCCTCTACGACGAGGCCCAGCGGGCCCTGAGCCTCGGCGCCTTCCAGGCCGCCGTGGCCATCTACGAGCAGCTGACCGTGCGCCACCCCTTCTCACCGCAGGCGCGCCAGGCCAAGCTCGATCTCATTTATGTGTACTACCGGGCGAGAAGCCCGGAGCAGGCGATCGACGCCGCGGACACCTTCATCATCGAGAACCCGCGCGATCCCAACGTGGACTACGCCTACTACCTGCGCGGGCTGGTGTTCTTCGAAGATGACGTGAACTTCGTGGAGCGCTTGCTCAGCGTCTCCATCGCCGAGCGCCCGCCCAACGATGCGTACCGCTCCTTCTCCTACTTCCAGCTGCTCCTGCAACGGTTCCCGAACAGTGCCTACGCGGAAGATGCGCGCGAACGCATGGTGTACCTGCGTAATCGCCTCTCGGCCTACGAGGTGTACGTGGGCGAGTTCTACATGAAGCGCGGCGCCTACGTGGGGGCCGCCAACCGCGCCCGCTACGTGCTCGAGAACTACCCGGACTCGCCGGCCACGGAAAACGCCCTGGCGCTGCTCACGCGGGCCTACGATCGCTTGGGGCTGGAGAATCTGTCCGACGACACGGAGCGCGTGCTCGCGCAGACCTACGGCCAAGAGGCGGTGAAGCCGAATCGCAAGGGGATCTTCCGCTTCCTGCGCCCGCGCGACGACTCGGAGCCGTCGCTCGAGGCAGCCACCGCGAGCGAGGGCTCGACGGACGCGGCCAACACCACGGCCGCCGCTCAGTCTTCGGCGGCCGGACCGTCTTCCAGGTAGTAGCCCGAGGTGATCGGGTAGCGCCAATCCCGGCCGAAGCCGCGCGGACTCACGCGCACCCCGGGCGGCGCCTGGCGCCGCTTGTACTCGTTCCTGCGCACCATGCTCAACACGCGGATCACCGTGCTGCGATCGTAGCCGCGGGCCACGATGTCGCTCACGGCGAGGTCTTCGATGATCAGGGCATCGAGGATCGGATCCAACACGTCGTAGGGCGGCAGGGAATCGCTGTCTAGCTGCTCCTCGCGCAGCTCCGCCGTCGGCGGCCGTTCGATCACCCGCTCGGGGATCATCTCCTTGCCGCGCGTGTTGCAGTAGCGCGCCAACTCGTAAACCCGCGTCTTGGTGCAATCCTTGATCGGCGCGAAGCCACCGGCCATATCGCCATATAGGGTGGCGTAGCCCACCGCCATCTCGCTCTTGTTGCCCGTGGTGAGGAGCAAGCGGCCCGTCTTGTTCGACAGGGCCATCAGGATCACGCCACGGCAGCGAGACTGGATGTTCTCTTCGGTCGTATCGAAGGGCTTGCCTGCAAAGGCATCCTTGAGGCTCGCCAACACTGTCTCGAACATCGGCTCGATGGAGATCACGTCGTACTCAATGCCGAGGTTGGCGGCCTGGCGCTGCGCATCCTGCAGCGACATCTGCGAGGTAAAGCGCGAGGGCATCATCACCGCGCGCACCTGTTCCGCACCCAGGGCGTCCACCGCGATCGCCAGCGTGAGCCCCGAGTCGATGCCACCGGACAGCCCCACCAGGGCACCGGGGAACCGGTGCTTACCCAGGTAGTCGCGCACGCCGAGAACGAGCGCATCGTAGATCAGCGCATTCACGTCCGGCTCGGGTAGCACTTCGCTAGCCACGGGACTGAGCGCACCGTCATCACCTATGAAATCCGCCAGGTAAAGCCCCGCCTCCATGGCCGGCGCGCGCATCGCGAGCTCGCCCTGCGCGTCCATGACGAAGGAGCGCCCATCGAAGATGAGCTCATCCTGACCGCCCACCATGTGCGCGTACACCACGGGCACGCCCGCTTGGGCGATGCGCTCGCGGACGATGCGCTCGCGCTCGGCCTGCTTCTGAAAATCGAAGGGCGATGCGTTGACGTTGATGACGAGCTGGGCGCCGGCGGCGGCGGTCTCCTCCACCGGCCCCTCACCCCACAGGTCCTCGCAGATGGTCACGCCGACGGGCGTGCCCGCCACCTCGACCACGCACGGCTTGTCTCCGCGACGGAAATAGCGCTTTTCGTCGAAGACGCCGTAGTTGGGGCGAATGCGCTTGCGATAGGTGGCCACCTGCTTGCCCCGGTGGAGCACGGCGACGGCGTTGTAGATCACATCGCCATCGAACTCGGGATAGCCCACCAAGGAGACGACCTCGGCCGAGGCCTGGCGCAGGCGCTCCAGGGAGGTCTCGATCCGGTGCCGGAAGCCGCCGTGGAACAGCAGGTCTTCCGGCGGATAGCCGCACAGGCACAGTTCGGGGAAGGCCACGAGATCAGCGCCGGCGGCCGTGGCCGCCGACATCTGCTCGAGGATCTGGCGTTCGTTGCCGGCGATGTCGCCGACCATCGGGTTGAGCTGAGCGATCGCTACCCGAAGACGACGGGCCTGCCCTCCTCCTTCGTGCTCCCCCATCAGCCGCCCAGGCGTGCCTTGATGGCGCTACCGAGCTCCGCGGGCGAACGCACGGTGGTCACGCCGGCCGCCTCCAGGGCTTCGAACTTGGCCTCGGCGGTGCCTTGACCACCGGAGACGATGGCACCGGCGTGGCCCATGCGCTTGCCCGGGGGCGCCGTGACGCCGGCAATGTAGGCCACCACGGGCTTGCTCACATGCTCCTTGATGTAGGCCGCCGCCGCTTCCTCGTCGGTGCCGCCGATCTCGCCGACCATGATGATGCCGTCGGTCTGCTCGTCCTCGGAAAAGAGCGCGATGGTGTCGATGAAGTCCATGCCGCGCACGGGGTCACCGCCGATGCCGACGCAGGACGACTGGCCCAAGCCCTGTTGGGTGGTCTGATGCACGGCCTCGTAGGTGAGCGTGCCCGACCGAGACACCACCCCGATGCGACCCGGCGTGTGGATCATGCCCGGCATGATGCCTACCTTGGCCTGGCCCGGCGTGATCACGCCCGGACAGTTCGGCCCCACCAGACGGGTGTCCGGGAAATCGGCGAGGGCGGCGCGCACGCGCACCATATCGTTCACCGGAATCCCCTCGGTGATGCAGACGATGAGACCGATGCCCGCATCCGCCGCTTCGAGGATGGCATCCGCGGCGAAGGCCCCCGGCACGTAGATCATGCTCACGTCGGCGCCGGTGGCGGCGACCGCGTCGTGGCAGGTGTTGAAGACGGGCCGGTCGAGGTGGGTCTGGCCAGCGCGCCCCGGGGTGACCCCGCCTACCAATTGCGTGCCATAGGCGATGCACTGCTCGGAGTGGAAGGTGCCCTGCTTACCGGTGAAGCCCTGGCAGATAACGCGACTCTCCGCGGTCAACAAGATGCTCATGCCTTTTCTCCTGCGGCAGCGACCACCTTGGATGCGGCGTCGGTCAGATCATCGGCGGGAATGATGGCGAGGCCACTCGCGGCCAGTAGCTCACGGCCCTTGGCGGCGTTGGTGCCCTCCAGGCGCACCACGACGGGCACCGGCACGCCGACGGACTGCACCGCGTCGATGATGCCCTCGGCGATGAGGTCGCAGCGGACGATGCCGCCGAAGATATTGATCAGGATCGCCGTCACGCGCTCGTTGGAGAGGATCAGGCGGAAGGCGTGGGAGACGCGTTCGCTGGTCGCGTTGCCGCCCACATCCAGGAAGTTGGCCGGCGACCCGCCGTGCAGCTGGATGATATCCATGGTGGCCATGGCGAGGCCGGCGCCGTTCACCATGCAGGCGATGTCGCCGTCGAGGGAGACGTAGTTGAGATCGTGGTCGTGGGCCACGCGCTCCATCTCGTCCTCCTGCGATTCATCGCGCAACAGCGCGATGGCTGGCTGGCGGAAGAGCGCGCTGTCCTCGATGTTGACCTTCGCATCGAGGGCGAGCAGCTCGCCGCCCTCGGTGACGATGAGCGGATTGATCTCCACCAGGCTCGCGTCGTGGCGCAGGTACAGGTCGTAGAGCGCGGTGACGATCTTGGAGAAGGACTTCAGCTGCTCCTTCTCCGTGAGGCCGAGGCCGAAGGCGAGGCGTCGGATCTGGAAGGCCTGCAGGCCAGCGGCGGGGTTCACCACGGCGCGCACGATCTTCTCCGGCGTGGTCGCCGCCACGTGCTCGATGTCCATGCCGCCCGCAGCGGAGGCGAGGAACGTCAGCCGACGCGCACCTCGGTCGAGCAGCAACCCTAGGTAGAACTCCTTGGCGATCGCCGAGCCGGCCTCCACCAGCACGGCACCCACGGGCAAGCCCTCGGCGGTGGTTTGCGGCGTGACCAGTTGGGTGCCCAGCATCGCCGTGGCGGCCTCACCGGCCTCTTCGGGCGAGCGCACCACCTTGACGCCGCCGCCCTTGCCGCGGCCGCCGGCGTGCACCTGCGCCTTTACCACCACCACCTCGGTGCCGATCTCGCGCGCCGCGGCGACCGCGTCGTCTGCGTTGGTCACCGCCTTGCCCGGCGGCACCGGGATCCCGGCGTCGGCGAACAGTTGTTTCGACTGATACTCGTGAAGATTCATGAAAGTGCGACTCGCCCGCGTTGTGAGCTGTTAGGGAGGGCGGCATCATATCATTCGCCGCGTAGCGATTACCCTTCGGATCCACGCAAACTGCGCGGAGTTTTGCGCCCCTTGGAAAAGCCGCTCGCGTTACCGTGACCCGGTGCACACCGGCCGCGAAGGCACCCGCCGACCATCGACGGTTTCCCGATGGCCTCTCGCCACCCACGCCGCTCGGAGCCCGCTTGAATCAAGACCGCGTCCAGTCCAGCCAGAGCGCCGCCGAGGCGACCCCGCCGGTCGGCCTGGACGTGCCCGAGGTACAGCACGGTCCGGCGGACTTTCAATGGCGCGTGCTCTCCCTGCTGAACGGCTTCCGTCTGCTCGTCGTGGTGCTGCTGCTGGCCCTGTTCTACCTGCCGACGGGGCCGCGGGCGGTCGGCAGCGCCGCCCCGCTCCTGTTCCTGATCACGATCCTGCTCTACCTGATCCTCGCCGTAGGTTCGGTCTACCTGATCGCACGGCGTGAGCCAGCGCCGTCCCTGCAGGTCTACGTCCAGGTGCTCGGCGACATCCTGGCCATCGCCACCCTGGTGTACGCCAGCGGCGGGATCGCCTCGGGCCTGGGTAACCTGCTGGTGGTGCCGATCGGCGGTGCCTCGCTCCTGATGCAGCGGCGACAGGTGGGCGTGCTGCCCGCGGTGGCGGCGATCGCGCTGCTCACCGAGTACGGCATCGCCACCCTGAGCGGCCCCTCGGGCGCGGCCAACTCCATGTCGACGGGATTGCTAGGTGCCACCCTGTTCGTGGTGGCTTTGGCGGCCCAACCCCTGGCGACGCGCCTTCGCGAGAGCGAGGACCTCGCCCGTCGCCGCGGCGTGGACCTCGCCAACATGGCGGAGCTCAACGACTACGTGATCCAGCACCTGCGCGAGAGCCTGGTGGTGGTCGACTCCGCGGACCAGATCCGCCTCATCAACGGCGCCGCGATGCAGTCCCTGGAAGTGGAGGGACCGGCCGTCGGCCGCCGCTTGGCCGACTTCTCCCCGCGCCTGCAGACTGTGATCGATGCATGGCGTGAAGACCCAGCCCGACTGCGCTCGCAGCCGCCGATGCTGGCGAGCCCAGACGGCGGGGCGATGTTGTTGCCCCAGATCGCTGAACTCGGTCGCGATCGCCCGTCCGCCCTGCTCATCTTCCTCGAAGACCAGAGCTTGATCGCCGAGCGGGCCCAGCAGTCCAAGCTGGCGGCCCTCGGTCGGCTCAGCGCCAGCATCGCCCATGAGATCCGCAACCCCGTGGGCGCGATGAGCCACGCCGCGCAGTTGCTGGGTGAATCGCCCTCGCTAACCTCGGGCGATCAGCGACTCACGGACATCATTCACCAGAACGCCAAACGCATCAGCTCCATCGTGGACAATGTGCTGCAGTTGTCTCGCCCACGCCATGAGTTGGCGCAGGTGCAGCGCTTCGCCTTGGCGGATTGGGTTGACGGCTTCGCCGCCGAGTACGCCGCGTCACACCAACTGCACGAAGGGGCGGTGTGCACCCTGCACAACGCCGGCGCCATCGACGTGCGCATGGACCCCACCCACCTGCACCAGGTGACCTGGAATCTGTGCGACAACGCCCTCAAGTACGGCGCTCCCAACGCCGATGGGGTCGGCATCCACCTGCGCACGGGACGCGTGTCGAGCAGCCGCCGGCCGTTCCTGGAAGTCATCGACTACGGCCCTGGGGTCGAGCAGAATGCGGTGGAGCGTATGTTTGAACCGTTCTTCACCAGCCACCACGGGGGCACAGGCTTGGGCCTGTTCATCGCTCGCCAGCTCTGCGAGGGCAGCGGCGGCGCGCTCGCCTATACGCCCCTCCAAGGCTGTGGCGCGGTCTTCCGCGTGACCTTCGCGGATCCGGATCGCTGGCTACAGGAAGGTCCCTATGGGCGCACCTAGCCGCAGCCGCAGACCCAGAGCGCTGGTGGTCGACGATGAGCCCGACATCTGCGAGCTCATCGCCCTCACGCTCGAGCGCCTGGATGTGGATACCCGCGTTGCCGGCGACCTCGCGAGCGCCGCCCAGGCCCTGAAGCAGATGAGCTTCGAACTCTGCCTGACCGACCTGCGCCTGCCCGACGGCAGCGGCCTCGAGCTGGTCGAGCGCATCGCCATGCATCACGAAGACCTGCCGGTCGCGGTGATCACCGCTCACGGCGATGTGGAGTCTGCGGTCAACGCCCTCAAGCTCGGCGCCTTCGACTTCGTCTCCAAGCCGGTGGAGTTGGATGAGCTTCGTCGACTGGTCAACACCGCCCTGCGCGTATCCCCAGGCAGTGACCAGCAGCGACCGGCAACCAAGCTCCTCGGCAAGTCCGAACCGATGCTAGACCTGCAGCGGATGATCGCGCGGGTGGCCAAGGTGCAAGCGCCCATACACATCTACGGTGAGGCCGGCGTGGGCAAGGAACTGGTGGCCCGCCTCATTCACGAGAGTGGTCCGCGGGCCGATCAGCCGTTCATTCCGGTCAACTGCGGCGCCATCCCGAGCGAGCTCATGGAGAGTGAGTTCTTCGGTCACAAGAAGGGCAGCTTCACGAGCGCGACCAGCGACAAGCTGGGCCTCTTCCAAACCGCGCAGGGCGGCACCCTGTTCCTCGATGAGATCGCCGACCTCCCGCTGCACATGCAGGTGAAGCTCCTGCGCGTCATCGCCAGCAAGGCGGTGCGGCCGATCGGCGACTCGCGTGAGGAACCCGTTGACGTGCGCATCATCAGTGCGACGAATCGGGAACTATCGGGTTTGGTCGCCGACGGCAAGTTCCGCGAAGATCTCTATTACCGCATCAACGTGATCGAGCTGCGCGTGCCGCCCCTGCGCGACCGCGGCGAAGACGTGCTACTGCTCACCCAGCACGTGCTGTCGCGCCTGGCGCGGGAGAGCGCCATGCGTTCCCCCGACATGACCGTGGACGCGCGCACGGCGCTCCTGAACTATCCCTTCCCGGGCAACGTACGTGAGCTCGAGAACATCCTCGAACGCGCCCTCACCCTGTCCTCGGGCAACGAGATCGATGCCGACGACCTGCAACTGCGGGTGGAAACGCCGAGCGGCGGAGACCTGGAAGCGCGCCTGCGTGAGGTGGCCATCAGCACCATCCAGGAGGCCCTGCAGCGCACGGGCGGCAACAAGACGCGAGCCGCGCAGGCCCTAGGACTCACCCTGCGCCAACTGAGCTATCGCATGAAGACGCTGGGGCTCGGTGACAACAGTTAACGCAGGTGGCGAGGCCATACGACGTCGCCTATCGCTAGCTGTCGTCGGGAAGCGTCCCGTTATTTGACCGAATCAAGTTCCGTTACCATATGAGCCAAGCTTTAGCTGACGATTTTTGTCAGTGGACGACGTAGAGCGTCAGCGAAAGCCTCCTATGGCGGCGCTCTCGGGCGCACCTAGGCACCCAGCAGCCAACCCTAAATCCATACAGAACAAACAGTTACGTATGGACGCCGGTTTTCTGGCATGCCTATTGCTACTTGTTCACCGGGCGGCGATGCCGCTTAAGCGCTAACAACGCACTTTGTGCTGCACACACAAACTGGAGACATCCATGCAGAACGTCCAGAAGGGTTTTACCCTCATCGAGCTGATGATCGTGGTTGCGATCATCGGTATCCTCGCCGCCATCGCTATTCCGGCTTACCAGGATTACACCCAGCGCGCTCAGGTCGGTGAAGCTTTCACCATCGTGACCGGCGCCAAGACCGCGATCGCCGAGTTCCGTCAGACCACCGGTGCTTACCCGTCTTCTGACGACATCACTGCCCTGACCCTCGACCTCACCTCCCCGGCTGGCCAG
The DNA here is from genome assembly GCA_039815145.1 of Pseudomonadota bacterium. Lineage (NCBI taxonomy): Bacteria > Pseudomonadati > Pseudomonadota > Pseudomonadota bacterium. The sequence continues at coordinate 36,034 of JBCBZW010000017.1, read as the reverse complement.
TACGTTGACACGTTGACCGTGGCCGCTGACACCGGCGTGATCACGGTGACGATGGCCGCCAACAACGTGGGGGCCGACGTCCGCGGGGGCGTGATTGAGTTCACCCCTCCCGCGCCGGAGGTTCTCGCTGCAGGTCAGGCCTTCACCTGGACGTGCGCAACTGGGACGCCGGAAATCGCCAACAAGTACCTGCCGCGTAGCTGCCAGGCTGTGGCCGGCGGCTCCTAAGCCTCCTGTCCGTCTCGCGGCGGCCCGAGCCCACGCGGCTCGGGCACGCCCCTCAAAATGCCCCTCTCCGGAGGGGCATTTTGTTTCCCGAACTGTAAAGACGCTGGCCTACCCGCCGAAACTCAGTAGACTTTGGACTGACCAAAGCGGCCCCAGGTGCACTCCGCGACGATGCGGATCTGACCTGGAGTGACCGTCACCGCCCAGCGGTGAGCAAGAAGAATAAGAATCGGTTGGGGATGGATCCCATGGGTACCCAGGTGTTTGCGCCCAAAATGAGCCGCATACGCGGCTTCACGCTCATCGAGCTGATGATCGTGGTCGCCGTGATCGGCCTGCTGGCGAGTATCGCCATCACCCAGTATGCGAACTTCGTGACCCGCGCCAAGCTGGCGGACGTGGTGCAGCTGGCGCGCCGCGACGTCGATCTGCTCAGGGAGTGGTTTCACATTAATGGCGAGATCCCCGCAAATCCTGCGGATGCCGGTATCAACCTGTCTGCCTCCAAAAGCCAGTACCTCGGCGCCGACACCACCCTGGAGTGGACCGGAACCGAGGCCATCATGGTCTTCACCGTCGACCTTGGCGGGAAGGCGGAAGGCGACCTCACCTTCACCGGTGAACCCCTGGGCAGCGATCTCGCCTTCAGCTGCTCGAGCAGCGCCCTGCCGCCCGCAGTGCTCCCCGCCCACTGCCGCTGAGCCGCATTCGCCCCGGTTCGAGGGTCGGCGTCACTTGACATAGGTCGCTCTCCCTTACTAAGTAGCGCGAGTTGCCGATAAAGGTCACAGGATGCCCTCGCACGCTGCGCTAAACTGCTCGTCGCGTGTGTCGTGGGCGTTCGGCCCACGGCCCTTTGGTCTTCAGGAGCGATAGAGCTTGGCAGTCTCCAGTGCAAACACCGCCGGTATGGGCGGCCTTCCGCGACGTCTCCTGCAGGATGGGATCGTCGAGGAGGCGACGCTCGCCGAAGCCGTGCAGACGGCCAAGGAGAAGGGCAAGACGCTGGTCGGCTACCTCGTCGAGCACCAGCTCGCCGACCCCCGGGACCTGGCCATCGCCGCCTCCAGCGAGTTCGGTGTGCCCCTGCTGGATCTGGACGCCATGGAGGTGGATATCCAGACGGTACAGCAGGTTCCGGAAAATCTGCTGACCAAGCACCGGGTGTTGCCGCTGCTCAAGCGGGGCGCCAAGCGGCTGTTCGTCGGCATCTCCGACCCCACCAACCTCACGGCGATTGACGAAATCAAGTTCGCTGCCGCGTGCAGCGTCGAAGCCGTCGTGGTGGAGGACGACAAGCTCCAGGAGCACCTCAGCCGCGCCCTGGAAGCCGCCGACTCCAGCAGCATCCTGCCCTCGGGCGACGATGACCTGGACCTCGACAACCTCGAGGTCGACAGCGTCGATGAGGAGCCGAACGACGATGTCGGGCGCGACGACATCGAAGATGCCCCCATCGTCCGCTTCGTTAACAAAATTTTGCTCGACGCCATCCAGAAGGGCGCGTCGGACGTGCACTTCGAGCCCTACGAGAAGATCTTCCGTGTGCGCACGCGCCTGGACGGCGTTCTCAAGCAGGTGGCCACACCGCCGGTGCAGCTCGCCGGCAAGGTCTCCGCGCGCCTGAAAGTCATGTCCCGCCTGGATATCGCCGAGCGTCGCGTGCCGCAGGACGGCCGCATCAAGATGCGCCTGTCCAAGACGCGTGCCATCGACTTCCGCGTCAACACCTGCCCGACCCTCTTCGGCGAGAAGATCGTGCTTCGTATCCTCGATCCCTCGAGCGCCAAGCTCGGGATCGAGATGCTGGGCTATGAGGATTACCAGCGCGAGCTGTACGAGGACGCCCTGTCCAAACCCTACGGCATGATCCTGGTCACGGGCCCGACCGGTAGCGGTAAGACCGTTTCGCTCTACACGGGTCTCAACATCCTAAACACGGAAGATCGCAACATCTCCACCGCCGAGGATCCGGCGGAAATCAACCTCCCCGGCATCAATCAGGTCAACGTCAACCCGAAGGTTGGCCTGACCTTCGCCTCAGCGCTCAAGGCCTTCCTGCGTCAGGATCCCGACATCATCATGGTGGGTGAGATTCGTGACCTGGAAACGGCGGAGATCGCCATCAAGGCCGCCCAAACGGGCCACTTGGTGCTGTCGACGTTGCACACCAACGACGCACCGAAGACACTGACCCGCATGGTGGACATGGGAGTAAAACCCTACGCCATTGCGAGCTCCGTCACGCTGATCATCGCCCAGCGCCTCGCTCGACGCCTGTGCGAGCACTGCAAGGCGCAGATCGACATCCCCCGCGAGGCGCTCCTCAAGGAAGGCTTCACGGAGGCCGATCTGGACTCCCCGAACTTCACCATTTACAAGCCCGTCGGCTGCAAGAAATGCTCGGACGGCTACAAAGGGCGCGTGGGCATCTACCAGGTGATGCCAGTTAGCGAAACTATTGGGCGAATCATCATGGAAGGCGGTAACGCCATGCAGATCGCCGATCAGGCTGCCACGGAAGGCGTGGCTGACCTGCGCCGCGCCGGCCTTAACAAAGCGATGGCGGGCATTACCAGCCTCGAAGAGATCAACCGCGTCACCGTCGACTGACCGAACGGGCCCCGGAGCCCTTAAGCCAACTCACTCGCGAGAGCAACGTACACATGGCTGAGACCGCTACCGTCAAGCAGATCCCCTTCCTGTGGGAGGGCAAGGATCGCCGTGGCAACCGCGTCAAGGGCAAGACCATTGCCGCCAGCGAGACCGCTGTGCGCTCGGAACTGCGCCGCCAAGGCGTACTGCCGTCGAGAATCCGCAAGCAGCGCAAGCCCATGTCCGAGGGCAGCATCACGACCACGGACATCGCACTATTCTCACGCCAGCTGGCCACGATGATGACCTCGGGCGTACCGCTGGTGCAGGCCTTCGAGATCATCGGCAACGGCCACGAAAAGCCGGCGATGCAGAAGCTCGTGCTCGCGATCAAGGCCAGCGTCGAGGGTGGCACGAGCCTGGCCGAATCCCTGGCCAAGCACCCCCTGTACTTCGACGATCTGTTCGTGAACCTCGTAGAGGCTGGCGAACAAGCCGGCGCCCTCGAGACCCTGCTCGACAAGATCGCCACGTACAAGGAAAAGACCGAGGCGATCAAAAAGAAGATTCAGAAGGCGCTCTTCTACCCGATGGCGGTGATGGTCGTCGCCCTCGTGGTGACCGCGATCCTGCTGATCTTCGTCATTCCTCAGTTCGAGAACATGTTCAAGGGCTTTGGCGCCGACCTACCCACCTTCACGAAGTTCGTGATCAGCGCCTCGGAGTTCGTCCGTGGTCCGGGTGGCTTCGGCATGGCGGTCGGCGGTGCCGCCGGCATTTGGGGATTTCTGTTCGCGAAGAAGCGCTCCAAGCGCCTTCGCGTGGCGCTGGACGTGATCGCCCTGCGCATGCCGATCTTCGGCTCCATCCTGCGCAAGGCCTCCATCGCGCGTTTCGCTCGCACCCTGTCGACCATGTTCAGCGCCGGTGTGCCCCTGGTCGAAGCGCTCGAGTCGGTGGCCGGGGCCTCGGGTAACCACGTCTACGAAACCGCGATCCTGCGCATGCGGGACGAGGTCGCGACCGGCCAGCGCCTGTACCGCTCCATGGAGTCGACGGAACTGTTCCCGAACATGGTGGTACAAATGATCGCGATCGGTGAGGAGTCCGGCTCCATCGATCAGATGTCGGCCAAGGTCGCAGACTTCTACGAGGAAGATGTGGACAACGCAGTCGATAGCCTCTCGAGCCTCCTCGAACCCCTGATCATGGCGGTCCTGGGCGTGCTGGTCGGCGGCCTGGTGGTGGCCATGTACCTGCCGATCTTCAAGATGGCATCGGTGGTCAGCTAATGCGCACCATCGCTGACCGCTCGATCACCCGATCCCGGCGGTGAGCGCACTGATCGACGCGCTCGCTGCCCACCCAGCCCTGCTCGTCAGCACGATCGCCCTGCTCGGCCTGTTGGTCGGCAGCTTCCTGAACGTGGTGATCCACCGCCTGCCGCGCATGATGGAGGCTGACTGGCGCCAGCAATGCGCTGAGCTCACCGGCCAAGAGGCAAGCACGGAGCCTACCGCGCCCTACAACCTGGTGGTGCCGCGCTCCGCCTGCCCGGCCTGCGGCCATCAGATCACCGCCCTCGAGAACATCCCGATCATCTCCTGGCTGATGCTTCGAGGGCGCTGCTCGGCGTGCAACACACCCATCTCGGCGCGCTATCCACTGGTGGAGCTGGCGACGGCGGTGCTCAGTGCCCTGGTGGCGGTACGTTTCGGCGCCTCCGCCGAAATGCTGCTCGCCCTCGCGATCACCTGGGCGCTACTGGCGTTGGCGCTGATCGACTTCGATACGACCTACCTGCCGGACAGTATCACCCAGCCCCTCCTGTGGGCGGCGCTGCTCACCAGCCTCTGGGGCGGCGGGGAGCTGACCCGAGAAGCCCTCGCCCTCAGCCCCTCCTCCGCCATCACGGGGGCGATCGCAGGCTACCTCAGCCTCTGGTCCGTCTACATGGGGTTCAAGCTGCTCACCGGAAAGGAGGGCATGGGCTTTGGTGACTTCAAGCTATTAGCAGCCTTGGGTGCCTGGCTCGGCTGGCTCGCCCTGCCGCTGATCGTCCTGCTCTCCGCCGTGGTGGGTGCAACCGTCGGCATCGCCCTCATCGCGAGTGGCAAGCTCTCACGAGACAAGCCGATGCCCTTCGGGCCATTCCTGGCTGCCGCTGGCTGGCTCGCCATGCTCTACGGCGAGCAGCTGACCGCCTTCTACCTGCGCTGAGTCTGCACGAGGCGCACGGATGACGCCGCAAGACGACACTGCCGCCCCCGCGCTGAAGGTAGGTATCACTGGCGGCATCGCCAGCGGCAAGACGGCGGTCAGCGATCGCTTCGCCAAGCTCGGCGTGCCCGTGATCGACACGGACCTGCTCGCACGGGAAGTGGTGGAGCCGAACACCGAGGGCCTACGCCAGGTCGTCGAGGCCTTCGGCGAGGCGATCCTGCGCGCTGACGGCGCCCTCGATCGACCGGCCCTGCGCGACCTCGTGTTCGCTGACGAAGCTGCTCGGCGCCGCCTGGAGGGAATCCTGCACCCGCTGATCTGGCAGGCGGCAGCCGCGCGCATCCAAGCCGTGCGAACACCCTACTGCGTGGTGGTCATTCCCCTGCTCGCCGAGGGCGGGGCGCGCAAGCGCGTCGATCGGGTACTGTTGGTGGACTGCGATCCCGCCACCCAGCTCGAGCGCCTCATGCGCCGCGATGGTGCGACGGAGGCCGCGGCACGGCGCATCCTGGCCGCCCAAGCGACCCGAGAGGCGCGCTTAGCCATCGCCGACGACGTCATTGTGAACGACGGCGACCTGCCGTATCTGGATATGGAAGTCGCGCGCCTGCACGAGCGCTACTCGGCGCTCGCCCGAGCGCACGGACGGTGAACCACGCACGACGCTTTATTGCCGTGCCGCACGACGTGGAGTACAAATAGCCCATGTCACACGCTGCAACGCATCTTTCCGGTCTCGACGAGGCCAGTGAGAGCGTGACCTACGAGCTACCGCTCACCGAGCGCATGCGGACGTTCCTGCGCCTTGACTACCTGTTCCGCCAGACCCGCTTTTTTGCGCGAGGCGAGGACGCGTGGCACAGCCGCAGTGCGATCGGGGCGCTGCTAGAAACGCTCGCCATCCTGAACCGAGGCGACAGCCGCAGCGACGTGCTCAAGGAACTCGATCGGCAAGCCCAGAAGCTCGAGAGCTTCCGCGCCTTTCCCGGGGTGGACGATGCGCGCCTGCGCACGCTCCTGGAGCGCGTCCAGCGCTGCGCCACATTGCTCGGCGAGGCGGGCGATCGCTTCCTGAGTGAATTGCGGGCCAACGAATTTCTGAGTGCGATCAACATGCGCAGCGCCATCCCTGGCGGTACCTGCGAGTTCGACCTGCCGGACTTCAAACACTGGTCCTCGCGCCCCTACGATGAGCGCAGCGGCGACCTCAACCACTGGCTGACCCACTTGAGACCCCTGGAAGAGGCGATCAAGGAGGTGGTCTGGCTCACCCGCGAAGGCGCCGACGCCAGCCCGCGCACGGCGAACGGTGGCCTGTACGAGCAACCCCTGGAGAAGGGAACCACGGTGCAGCTGGTGCGCGTCGGCTTACCTCCCGATAGCGTGCGCTACCCCGAGATCAGCGGCAGCCAGCACCGCTTCACCGTGCGCTTCCGCGAATGGCGGGGCATGACCCATCGAGCGGAGATGGTGACGGACGACGTCGACTTCCTGCTCGCCTGTTGCTGAGCCGGCACGCCATGGCACCCACCCTGGTCAGCTGCCCGACCTGCGAGAACCAAGTGGAGTGGAGCGACGGCTCTCCCTATCGCCCCTTTTGCAGCCGTCGCTGCAAGCTCATCGACCTCGGCGAGTGGTTCGAGGAGAACCATCGCATCGCCGGCGATCCGGCCCTGGATGAGGACGGGGTGCCGCTCCCGCCCACCCAAGGTCCCCACGGCGACTGAGCAGCGCCCTTAGGCGGTCGTCTCCGCCAAGCCGCGTATCCCCGCCACCCCTTGCGCACCGGCCTCCCAGGCGGTGCTGAGCAGCGCCTCGTGCATCCCGCCGATGGCGAAAACGGGCAGCGGCAGGTCGATCAACCACTCGGCGAAGCGCGCCCATCCCAGCGGCTCGGCCTCCGGGTGACTGGGTGTGGGCAAAACGGGGCCGAGCACCGCGGCGTCCGCCCCGTGGGCGGCGGCGGTGGCGAGCTCGTCAGGGTCGTGGCAGGAGCACATCAGCCGCCATCCGCGCTCGTCCGCGAGCCCACGCAGCCGGGGCAGCTGGCCCAGGAAACGGGCGGGCAGGTGAAGGCCGGCCAGGGCGCCATGAGCCTCAGCTAACGGAACCGTTTGTGCCGGGTCACCGCCGAGCAGCCACGATGGGGTCACCTCACCCGCTCGCGCGCGTTCGCCGAGCGCCTGCTCGAAGGCGGCGCACAGACTACCCAGCGCGGCCGAGTCGGCGTGGGGCTGTCGCAGTTGCACCAGGCGAATACCGGCGTCGGCAGCCCGGTGCAGAAAGGTACCCACCTCCTGCGCAGACAGTTGCGGCGGCGTGATCAGGTACCGGGCCGGAAGCCCCATAGCGGTGACGATCGGGCCGTCCGCCTCCAGCAGATCGAGGGTGGCGAAGGCGGCCTCATCGGCCAAGTCCACCCAACGCAACGATTGACCTTCCCGCGATTGGGGCTGGCCCGCATGGAGCGCTTCGCGCGCGTGCAGGATGACGCGGCGTTCGGGGTAGTCGTGGGCCAGTTGCAGCAGGGGGCGGCTGGATAAGGTGCGCACGCCCAACTCTTCGTCGAGCTCACGGGCCAGCGCCCCGTGGAGCGACTCGCCGGCCTGCACCTTGCCGCCGGGGAGCTCCCACTTTCCCGCCATTTCCTTGCCGGCGGGACGCTCGGCCAGCAGCACCCTGCCCTCACCGTCGCGTAGGACGGCGGCGACCACCGTAATGGTACTGCGCGCCGCGCTCACCGCCCGAGCGAGCGCAGCGTGGAGGGACGTCGCCTGCCCTTAGGAGAGCTTGCCATGGCACTGCTTGAACTTCTTGCCCGACCCGCACGGGCAGGGCTCGTTGCGTCCCACCTTGCGCTCGGACCGCATCACGGGCGAAGCCGCAGCCGCCGCAGGCGCGGGGCCGCCGCCGCCACCGGCAGCGCGCGCGGGCGACGGTGCCTGACCGGGGGCCGCAGGGCCGGTGCCGGGCGCCGCCTCCTGGGCGGCACGGGCCTGGGCGAGTTGGGCCTTCGCGGCCGCCTCGCGCTGGCGCTCGAGAGTCTGGGGATCGGCCTCGGTGCGCAGCTCGAACATGCACAAGCGCTTGGTGACCTCGGTCTTCACCCGCTCGAGCATGTCCGAGAACATCTCGAAGGCCTCGCGCTTGTACTCCTGCTTCGGGTTCTTCTGCGCGTAGCTGCGAAGGCCGATACCCTGGCGCAGGTAGTCCATCGCCGCGAGGTGTTCCTTCCAGTACTGATCGAGGATGCCGAGCATCACGGTCGCCTCGACCCGGCGCACGATCTCCGCCCCGTAGCGTTCCACCTTCTCGGCGTAACGATCGTCGAGGGACTGGAGGATCTTCGCGCGCAGGCCGTCCTCGTTGAGGTCGTCGTCCGTATCGAGCCATTGCTGGAGCTCGAGCTTGGCGCCGAAATCGCTTTCGAGCATGTGCGCGAGACCGCTGATGTCCCACTGCTCTTCCACACTGCCTCGCGGAATGAAGTTGTCGATCTCCCGATTGACGACCTCCTCGCGAATGCCGTGAACCGCGTCCTCGATCTCCTCGGCACTCATCAACTCGCCGCGCTGGCTGTACACGACCTTACGCTGCTCGTTGGCAACGTCGTCGTACTCGAGCAGCGCCTTACGCATGTCGAAGTTGTGCGCTTCCACCTTGCGCTGGGCTCGCTCGATCTGCCCGCTCAGCATCTTCGATTCGATCGCCTCGCCCGGCTTCATGCCGACGGTCTTCAGCAAGCCCTGCGTACGCTCAGGGTTACCGAATATTCTCATCAGGCTATCTTCCATAGACAGGAAGAAGCGGCTCGAGCCCGGGTCGCCCTGACGCCCCGAACGGCCACGTAGCTGATTGTCGATACGGCGAGACTCGTGGCGCTCCGTCCCGATGATGTGCAGGCCGCCCGCCTCGAGCACCTTGCTGTGGCGCCCTTCCCAGTCCTTCTTCGCCGCCTCGCGTGCCTGGGCGTCGTCCTCGGCGATCTCGCTGAGTTCCGAATCGAGATTGCCACCCAACACGATGTCGGTACCGCGACCGGCCATGTTGGTGGCGATGGTGATCGCGCCAGGGCGACCGGCCTGAGCCACGATCGTCGCCTCGCGCTCGTGCTGCTTGGCGTTCAGCACTTCGTGGGGAATCTTCTCCTTGCGCAGTACTGCAGCAAGACGCTCGGAGTTGTCGATAGACGTGGTACCGACCAACACCGGTTGACCGCGCTCATGGCAGTCCTTGATGTCCTCAACGATCGAGATGAACTTATCTTCCTCGTTGAGGAAGACGAGATCCGCCTCGTCCTTGCGTACCATGTCGCGGTTGGTCGGGATCACGGCCACTTCCAGGCCGTAGATCTGCTGGAACTCGAAGGCTTCCGTGTCCGCCGTCCCGGTCATGCCCGAGAGCTTGTCGTACATGCGGAAGTAGTTCTGGAAGGTGATGGACGCGAGGGTCTGGTTTTCCTGGTTGACCCGCAGGCCTTCCTTCGCCTCGATCGCCTGGTGCAAGCCATCGCCCCAGCGACGACCCGGCATCGTGCGTCCGGTGAACTCGTCGACGATCACCACCTGACCGTCCTTGACGATGTACTCCACGTCGCGCTGGTAGATGGAGTGGGCGCGCAGGCCCGCGGTGAGGTGGTGGAGCAGCCCGATGTTCGCCGGCGCGTACAGGCTCTCCCCCGCATCGAGCAGCTTGGCCTGGACCAGCAGCTCCTCCACCTTGACCAAGCCGTCCTCGGAGAGGTGCACCTGCTTGGCCTTCTCGTCGACCCAGAAGTCGCCTTCGCCTTCCTCGTCCGCCTGACGCTTCAGGCGCGGCACGAGACCGTTGACGCGTGCGTACAGCTCCGTGCCGCCATCGGCAGGGCCGGAGATGATCAGAGGCGTACGCGCCTCATCGATAAGGATCGAGTCCACCTCGTCGACGATCGAGAAGGCCAGGTCGCGCTGCACCTTGTCCTCGATGCGGAAGGCCAGATTGTCGCGCAGGTAGTCGAAACCGAATTCGTTGTTGGTGCCGTAGGTGATGTCGGCCGAGTAGGCCTCACGCTTGGCGACGGGGTCCTGGCCTGAACGGATGGCGGACACTTCCAACCCCAGGAAGCGATAGATCGGGCCCATCCACTCGGCGTCACGGCCGGCCAGGTATTCGTTGACGGTGACGACGTGCACGCCCTTGCCCGGCAAGGCGTTGAGGTAGGCGGCCAAGGTGGCGACCAGGGTCTTACCCTCACCGGTGCGCATCTCGGCGATCTTGCCCTCGTGCAAGGTCATGCCGCCGATCAGCTGCACATCGTAGTGGCGCAGGCCGAGCGTGCGCCGAGCCGCCTCGCGCACGGCAGCGAAGGCCTCGGGAATCAGCGAGTCGAGCTCCGCACCGCCCTCCAGGCGCTCGCGGAACTCCTCCGTCTTGGCGCGCAGGCGCTCATCTGTCATCTGCTCGAATTCGGACTCGAGCGCGTTGGTCTTCTTGACCACTTTGCCATAGCGCTTGAGCAGGCGTTGGTTGGCGCTACCGAAGACGCTGGTGAGAATATTTGCCATGATTCCAGAGACTTAACAGTTGACGCGACGCGTCCACGGCCACCGCCGCAGGCATCGCGTGCGTGTACATATCGGAGTGTTCAACGGCGGCGTGCCGGTGCGCGGGCGCCGTGATCGGCTGGCGAGTGTAGCGCAGTCCCGAGGACACCGCCGCTCGCCAGTACCGGCTACAGCGGGTCTGGGGGCGAACGGGGGCTATTTCAAGGTTGGCGGGAAGGCGCTGGCCTAGCGGGCGCCGGCCTTCACGAAGGAGATGGGGTTGACCGTGCGACCGTTGCGCAGGACCTCGAAATGCAGGTTGGGGCCGGTGGCCCGTCCCGTCGAGCCCATCTTCGCGATCACCTGGCCCTTGGTTACCCGGTCACCGACGGCCACCAGGTTGTCGCTGTTGTGCGCGTAGCGCGTGACCAGGCCGTTGCCGTGGGTGAGCTCCACCAGGTAGCCGTAGCCGTAGCGGCGGGCGGACCAGGTGACGACGCCGTCGGCGACCGCCTTGATCGGCATACCCTCGGTGCCGGCGAAGTCGAGCCCTGCGTGCCAGGCGCGGGTGTTGTTGATCGGGTCCGTGCGGCGACCGTAAGCGGAGCTGATCCAGCCGCCCTCCACGGGCCAACCAGCGGGCTCGACACGCTGCGCCACCGTGCGCGTCAGCAGCATGCTCTCCAGGGCCTGCAACTGGCGACGGCGATCGTCGAGTTGGCGCTCCAGAGTGAGGACTTCCGAGAACACCTCATCGCTGGTCACGATGGAGGTGAGGTAGTCGCCGTCGACGGCTTCCGGGCCACCCATGGCGGGGGCGGCGGCGAAGTTGAACTCACCGTCTTCGAGTTCTGCCATGGTGGTCAGGCGCTGCCCGAGGGCATCCAAACGGGTGACGTGTGCGGAGAGGGATCCGACCCGCGCCACCAGCGCTTCCATGTTGTTATCGAGGGACTGCTCGAGGGCGTCCAGGGCCACTGTCTGGTAGGCGACCTGCGCCTCCAGCACGTCCACCTGGCGCTCCGCACGTACCTTAAGACCCCAGCCGACGCCGGCGCCGGCGGCGAACCCGGCGAGCCCGACGGCGACGGCGAAAATAGCGACGGCCGCGTACACCTGGGACGCGCTGATGCGCAGGCTGCGCACGCCATTGTTGCGATTGGCAAGGACAAGCAGGTTCATCTAGGCTCGCCTTTCATGTGTGTCATGCGATCTACCCTGACCGTTCGTGCGCGCGGAGCCGACCGTCCGTGAGCGCACCTCGTAAGCCGCGAATCCTCGGCAACCTACGCCCCCATTCCCCCTCCACGAAGGCCCCCCGAGCCCTCGGCGAAGTGTTCGCTGCTGCCCCCGAAACCTCGGCGCTGGCATCGCTCAAGGCGAAGGCCAAGCAGCAGGGACAGCTTCTGCACAGCGTTCGCGAATGCCTCGGTTCCCCGGTGGCCAGCGCCGTGCAAGCCGTTAGTTATAGCGAGGAAACGCTCACACTGGTACTGCAATCTTCAGCATGGGCCTCACAGCTGCGCTTATCCGCCCCCACGCTCGCCCCCAAATTGGGCATCGCCTGCGGAAAAACCGTCAAGCGTCTCCAGATACGTGTCAGGCCGGGCGCGACGCCTCCCGAGGCGCCAGCTTGAAGCCGCCAGAACCTTAAACCGCCGCGGCGCGCGCGAAGGCCGGCGGTGCTGCCGCCTCATCCTCGAAGCTGACCTCCTCCCAGGCGTCCGGCTGCTCCAACAGCGCTTGCATGAGGCAGCTGTTCAAGAAATGGCCGGACTTGTGGCCTCGGAAGGCGCCGATGGGGCTGCGACCCAAGAGGTAGAGATCGCCGATGGCGTCGAGGATCTTATGTTTGACGAACTCGTCTTCGTATCGCAGGCCGTCTTCATTCAGCACCCGATGCTCGTCGAGCACGATGGCGTTATCCATCGTCCCGCCCAGGGTGAGGTTGCGCTTGCGCAGCATCTCGATGTCGCGCATGAACCCGAAGGTGCGCGCGCGACTGATCTCACGCAGGTAGGAGCTGGTGGAGAAATCGATCGATGCTTTCTGTGAGCGGCGCTTGAAGGAGGGATGTTCGAAGCCGATCTCGAAGTCGACCCGGAAACCGTCGTAGGGCTCGAACTGCGCCCAACGATCCCCGTCCTCCACGCGCACCGTGCGCAGGATGCGAATGAATCGCTTCACCACCGACTGCTCGGTCACCCCCGCGGACTGCAGCAGGAAGACGAAGGGGCCTGCACTGCCGTCCATGATGGGGACTTCTTCATCGGTCAGGTCGACGTAGGCGTTGTCGATGCCGAGGCCGGCGAAGGCGGAGAGCAGATGTTCGACCGTGTAGACACTGGCATCGCCCAGGGTGAGCGTGGTGTTCAGGTCCGTTCGCGTGACGAACTCGGCGCGGGCCGGAATCTCCACCACCGGATCCAGATCGACGCGGCGAAACAGGATCCCCGTGTTCTCCGGCGCGGGACGCAAGGTCATGAGTACCTGCTTGCCGGAGTGTAAGCCTACACCGGTCGCGCGAATCGAGTTGTTGAGCGTACGTTGCCTGAGCATGAGACTCCCAGCCTTCGTCGTAAGGGCAGGTCGGGGCAGACGGGTCCGGTCACCATTGAACTAGACTCGCCAGCGCACGGAATGCTCCACCGCTCGGGGGCGGGAGCTCGACATCCGCGGGCGCTCGAGCGAGGCGCCTCAGCCAGCCTGAAAATTGTCGCGGAGCCTAGCACACGCCAACGCGGCGTCACAAGCTATTGATTCACCGTTAAATACCCTCTCATTCGGTGCCTTAACGGGGACTGAATGGTCCCCTCGCAACACCCTACGAACCGACAACTCGGGCACCCTCAATCGGCCTGTCGCCGCAGGAACGCCGGCACGTTGAGGGTATCTGGAAGTTCGCCACCGGCGCCGCCGCTTGCGCCACGTCGCGGTGACGCAACACCCGGAGCAGCGGCCGTCGAGACCTCTTCTTCATCGCGACCGCGATCGCGTCCGCGGTGTGCGGTCGGCTGGTCGTAGCGACCGTAGTCGATCTCGCCGCTCACCCGACGATGCACGGTGGTCAGCTTGGGCTGCTTGACCAGCTCGGGCGCTTGCGCGCGGCCGATGCCCGTGGCCACCACGGTGACACGGATCTTGTCCTCGAGATCCGGGTCGAAGGCCGTACCCACCACCACGGTGGCCTCGTCGGCAGCAATGTCCTTGACCGCATCACCCACCTCCTGGAATTCACCCAGGGCGAGGGAGTCGCTGGCCGTGGTGTTCACCAGGATGCCGTTGGCGCCAGCCAGATCGACATCCTCCAGCAGCGGGCTGGAGATGGCGGTCTCCGCGGCCTCGCGTGCGCGATGCTCGCCCGTGGCCTCACCGGTACCCATCATCGCCTGGCCAGTCTCGTGCATGACCGTGCGCACGTCGGCGAAGTCGACGTTAATCACGCCGGGCCGGGTGATCAGCTCGGCGATCCCCTGCACAGCGCCTTGCAGCACCTGATTCGCCGCAGCGAAGGCATCCTTTAGGCTGGTCTGAGCGCCGAGGACGGCGAGCAGCTTCTCGTTGGGCACCGTGATCAGCGAGTCGCAGTACTTACCGAGCTCCAGGATGCCCTGCTCGGCGATCCGCGTGCGCTTGGAACCCTCGAGGCCGAAGGGCTTGGTCACCACGGCCACGGTCAGCACGCCGAGTTCGCGCGCCACCTGCGCCACCACCGGTGCAGCCCCCGTGCCTGTTCCACCACCCATGCCGGCCGTGATGAACAGCATGTCACTGCCCTCGATCACGTCCTGCAGACGATCGCGATCCTCGAGGGCGGCCTCCTTGCCAGCGTCGGGGTTAGCCCCGGCACCCAGCCCCTTGGTGATGCTGGAGCCCACCTGGATCGTGGTCCGCGCGCTGTTGCCCTTGAGCGCCTGCGCATCGGTGTTGATGGAGATGAAGTCGACACCCTCGATGCCGCGCTCCACCATGTGATCGACCGCATTGCCGCCGCAGCCGCCCACGCCGATCACCTTGATTACTGCGCCATGGTTGACGCCATCTACTAACTCGAACATCGCTAGACCTCCTGGTCCTCTCTACCTGAGCGATCGCACCCTGCCCCAAGGGGCGTGTCGCTCGAATTCAAAGGTTGCCCTGAAACCACGCTTTCATGCGCTCCCAGATTTCCCCAAGTCCCCCGTTCATGGGCGGTCGCTCCGCCGCCCGTGAACGATTTTCATAGCCGTACAGCAGTAGCCCCACGCCCGTGGCGTGGATGGGGTTGCGTACCACGTCGGCGAGTCCTTCAACGTTTTGCGGCACACCGAGGCGCACGGGCATGTGGAATACCTCCTCGGCCAACTCCACCGCGCCCTCCATCTTCGAGGTGCCGCCGGTAACGACGATGCCCGCGGCGATCAGCTCCTCGAAACCGCTGCGCCGAAGCTCGTCGCGAATCAACAGGTAGAGCTCCTCGTAGCGGGGCTCCACGATTTCCGCCAGGGTCTGGCGCGCCAGGCGCCGCGGCGGCCGCTCGCCCACGCTCGGCACCTCGATGGTCTCGTCCGGATTGGCGAGCTGGGACAGGGCGCAGGCGTAGCGGATCTTGATCTCTTCCGCCGAGTGGGTCGGCGTACGCATGGACACAGCGATATCGTTGGTCACCTGATCGCCGGCGATGGGAATCACCGCCGTATGCTGGATGGCACCGCCGGCAAAGACCGCGATGTCCGTGGTGCCGCCGCCGATGTCGATCATGCAGACGCCGAGGTCCTTCTCATCTTCCGTGAGCACGGAGTAGCTGGAGGCCAGTTGCTCGAGCACGATGTCGTCGACGGCCAGGCCGCAACGCTGCACGCACTTGATGATGTTCTGGGCCGCGCTCTCGGCGCCGCTCACGATGTGCACCTTCGACTCGAGGCGCACCCCGGACATGCCGATGGGCTCGCGGATACCCTCCTGCTGATCGATCACGAACTCCTGCGGCAGGATGTGCAGGATCCGTTGATCCGCGGGGATGGCGACGGCGCGCGCGGCGTCGATCACCCGATCCACATCCCCGGCCGTGACCTCCTTGTCGCGTATGGCCACGATGCCGTGGGAGTTGAGGCTGCGCACATGGCTGCCGGCGATGCCGGCGTACACGGAGGTGATCTCACAGCCCGCCATGAGCTCCGCCTCCTCCACCGCGCGCTGAATCGACTGCACCGTCGACTCGATGTTCACCACCACGCCCTTCTTCAAGCCCCGCGAGGGGTGCGAGCCGATACCGATCACCTCGATACCGGCGCCGTCGGGCAGGCACTCGGCGACGATCGCCACCACCTTGGAGGTGCCGATATCCAGCCCGACGATGGTGTTCTGATCAGCTTTCCGTCCCATGGTTACCTCTCTGGCCACCATCGCTCTCCGCTACGTTGGATGCGTGCCAGCCAACGGCAAATCCGTTGCCGTAGCGCATGTCTACATATTCGATCTGCTCGCCCCGCCGTCGCACCAGGCCACTGGCGGACTCGACGAAACGACGCAGGCGTGTATCCGGGTCGCTGTTGCCCAGGCGAACCTCCACCGGGGTGCCGCCGGTGCCACTCACGCGCACAGTCCACGCGCCCCGCGCGTCCACCGACAGCGCCGACACGTGAAGCCCCAGGGCGCCGAGCTGCCGGCTGTAGTCGAGGTGATGCTGAGACACCTCGCCCTCGCTACCCGGCGGCCCGCTCAGACGCGGCAGCTCCGCCGGCACGTGCCACGAGTCGTCGATGAACACCTCACCGCGGGCGTTCAGCAGCCCGTCCTCTCCCCACCGAGCCACCGCGACATGCTCCGTCACGGTCACGAGAATTCCCTCCGGCCAAAGGCGTCGCACCCGCGCCACGTCGACCCAATCGACGGTCTCGATGCGCTCGCGCAGGGCGCCGAGGTCGGCGCTCAAGAACCCCGCCGGCAGTTCGTCGCGCAAGACCGCTTCGATCTGCCCGTAGGACACGCGGCGGAACACCCCTTCCATGGTCACCTGCGTCACCGGCACGTCGAGCAGGCGATAGGCGGCGATGGCGAGGGCGACGAACACGGCGGTCGCAAACGCGCCGCGAAGAAATGCCAGCGGCCGCAAGTCCGACAACCATCGGCCGAACAGCACGCGCTGCTGCACGGGCTGCGCCTTGGCGCGCCGCGAGCGGCGCTGGGTTTTGGCGGGCGCCTTAGCCATCGCGGGCGTCCTCCTCGTGTTGCATGCTGGTCTCCAGGACTCGCCACACCAGCTCCGGAAAATCGATCCCGGCATGGGCCGCCGCCATAGGCACCAGGCTGTGGTGGGTCATGCCCGGCACGGTGTTCACCTCGAGCACCAGCGGTTGCCCCTGGCCATCGAGCAACAGATCGACACGCCCCCAACCCGCGCACCCGAGCGCCCCGAAGGCCTTCAGGGCAACCTCGCTCAGCGAGGCCTCCTGCGCGAGCGTGAGTCCGCTGGGGAGCAGGTAGCGCGTGTCATCACTGAAGTACTTCGCTTGGTAGTCGTAGAACCCAGAGGCCGCTTCGATCCGGATGATCGGCAGCACCTCGCCCTGGAGTACGCCCGCCGTGAACTCGCCGCCAGCATCGATCCACTGCTCGGCCAGCACCACCGAATCAAAGCGTCGCGCGGCGCGAAAGGCTGTCAGCAGATCTTCCGCGCGGGTCACCTTGGCCACGCCGACACTCGACCCCTCCGCATTGGGCTTCACGGCCATCGGCAAGCCCAAGCGCGCGAGGGCGGACTCGAGATCCGCCTCGCTGCGCAGGATCGCACTCGAGGGAGTGGCAATGCCTAGCGCTTCGAATAGCTGCTTCGAGCGCACCTTATCCAGACCGACCGCGGACGCCAGCACGCCACTTCCCGTGTAGGGAATCCCGGCGCACTCGAGCAGCCCCTGCAACGCGCCGTTCTCACCGACACCCCCGTGCAAGGCGTTCCACACGCGGTCGAAGCCGCCTTCTCGCAGGCGATCGATGAGCTCGCGATTGGGCACATCGAGCGCCGTGGCGTCGACGCCGCGCGCCCGCAAGCCTTCATGCACCGCCTTCCCCGTAATCAGGGAAATCTCGCGCTCGGAGGACTCGCCGCCGAGCAGCACGGCCACCTTGCCGAAGTCCTGCGCATTGTCCACGGGTCGACGAGCGCTCATGACGATGAAGCCTCCCCCACGATGCGCACCTCGGCGATCAACGACACGCCCATTCGATCCGCGACGGTGCTGCGCACCTCCTCGACCAGGGCTTCGATGTCTGCCGCCAGCGCGCCACCTGCATTGATGATGAAGTTGGCGTGCTTGGTCGACACCTCCGCTCCGCCCAGGCGCTTGCCCTTCAGTCCGCACGCCTCGATCAAGCGCGCCGCGTGATCGCCGGGCGGGTTACGGAAGACAGAGCCGCAGCTGGGCTGCCCCAGCGGCTGGGTTTGCTTGCGGCGAACGAGTAGCGAACGAATATCTTCGCTTTCATTATCCCGCGGAAAGGCCAGGACGGCAGCGGTAAACCACTCGGCGGTGATGTCATGGGTCCGACCGGCCACATGGCGGTAGGCAACCTCGTAGCCCGACGCTGGGCGACGGTGACAGACACCCTGACGATCGACGGTTTCCACCTCGACAACCACGTCCCAGGTCTCACCACCCCAGGCGCCAGCATTCATCGCCAGGGCGCCACCGAGGGTGCCGGGGATGCCGGCAAAGAACGCTGCCGGTGCCTGCCCCGCGCGAGCCGCATGGCGGGCGATGCGCGCGCAGGCGATGCCGGCGCCCACCCGCAGGCTGCCGTCCGCTCGCTCCTCGAAGGCGGTCAAGGCGGGTCGCGGCGAGATGACCACGCCGCGCAAGCCCCCATCGCGCACCAACAGGTTGCTGCCGAGACCCACCCAGGTCACGGGTACGTCCACCGGTAGCCGAGCCAACAGATCGCTGAGGTCCTGCAGATCGCTCGGACGGAAGAACCAGTCGGCTGGACCACCCACGCGCCAACTGGTGTGGCGCGCCATCGGTTCATCGCGAGCGAGGTCACCGCGCACGCCTTCGGCCCAGGCGGGGAACGAGGAATCAGGGGGCGTACGCCGCAAGGCCATCATGCGCCCTCCCCGCTCGCGAGCTGTTGCACCAGGTCCTCGGCCACCGCACCAACGGTGCCCGCGCCCAAGGTCAACACCACGTCGCCGTCCTGTACCACGCCCAGCAGCGTCGAGGGCAGGTCCTCCACGCGCTCCACGAATACCGGCTCCACGCGACCGCGCTGGCGCACGGCGCGGGCGATCGCCCGACCATCGGCACCGGGGATCGGCGATTCGCCCGCGGCGTACACCTCGAGCACCAGCAGGACGTCGGTCGAGGACAGCACACGAGCGAAGTCATCCATCAGATCGCGGGTGCGCGTGTAACGGTGGGGCTGGAAGCACGCGACGAGGCGGCGATCGGGGAACACCGAGCGCGCGGCCTGCAGCGTGGCTTCCACCTCCGTGGGGTGATGGCCGTAATCGTCCACCAGCTCCACGCGACCGGCCTGCGTGCGCACCTCGCCGCGGCGCTGAAAGCGGCGCCCGATACCGGCAAAGCTGCCGAGGGCGCGACGGATCGCCTCGTCGTCGCAGCCCAACTCGCGGCCGACGGCGATCGCGGCCAGGGCGTTGCGCACGTTGTGAAGGCCGGGAAGGGCCACCTCGAAGGCGGCGGAGCCCGCCGCGCTATGCACCTGGAAGCGACTGACCATGCCGTCGGCCTCCAGGTCACTGGCGCGCAGGTCCACGTCCTCACCGAGGCCGTAGGTGAGCAAGGGTCGGTTGAGTTCACCGAGCACCGCGCGCACGCCGGGATCATCCGCGCACGCCACCACCAGGCCGTAGAAGGGCAGGTTATGGGCAAAGTCGCGGAAGGCGCCGTGGACGCGCGACATGTCGCCGCCGTAGGTGTCCAGGTGATCGTTGTCGATGTTCGTGATGACGCTGATCATCGGCTGCAGCATGAGAAACGACCCGTCGCTCTCGTCGGCCTCCGCCACCAGGTAGCGACCGCCGCCGAGGCGCGCGTGGGTGCCGGAGCTGTTGAGCCGCCCACCGATGACGAAGGTGGGGTCGAGCTGCCCCTCGGCGAGCACGCTTGCGATCAGGCTGGTGGTGGTGGTCTTGCCGTGCGTGCCGGCGACGGCGATGCCGTGGCGAAAACGCATCAGCTCGGCCAGCATCTCGGCGCGGGGCACCACCGGCACCCGTGCCGCTTGCGCCGCCAGTACCTCGACGTTGTCGTCACTCACCGCGCTCGAGACGACCACCACGTTCGCGCCGCCGATGTGCTCGGCCTGATGCCCGCCGATCTGCACCGTCGCCCCGAGCGAGCGCAGGCGAGCGGTGTTCGCGCTCTCGCGCAGATCGCTGCCCTGCACCTGATAGCCGAGGTTCAGGAGCACCTCGGCGATGCCGCTCATGCCGGCGCCGCCAAGGCCTACGAAGTGAATTCGCTCGATGCGGCGCATGCGATCGAGGGTCATGCGGCAACCCCCCGTCGTTCGGCGGCGTCAACGCAGGCCATGGCCAGGGCGCGCGTCGCGCCGCGATAGGCCAGGGCGCGTGAGCGTTCAGCCATCTGCTCGAGGCGCTGTGGATCGGCGAACAACTCCCCTAGGAGCTTGGCCAGGGACGGCCCGTCCACCGCATCGTCGCGCACCATCAGGGCCGCACCGGCATCCACCATGGCGCGACCGTTGTGCGCCTGGTGATCGTCCACGGCGAAGGGGTAGGGCACCAGAATGGCGGCCACACCGGTGGCGGTGACCTCGGCGATGGTCAACGCGCCGGCGCGACACAGCACCAGATCTGCCCAGCCGTAAGCCTCGGCCATGTCCTCGATGAAGGGCGTGACCTCCCCGTCGACGGCGTGCTCCGCGTACGCCGCTTGCGCCTGCTCGAGCCCACGGGCGCCGCTCTGATGTCGCACGAGGGGTCGCCGCTCGGGCGGCAGCAGCGCCAGGGCGGCGGGCACCATCAGGTTGAGGGTGCGGGCGCCGAGGCTCCCGCCCAGTACGAGCATGCGTCGCGGGTTCGCACGACCAGCGAGGCGCTCGCCCGGGGGCGCCAGGGCCTCGATGTCATCACGCACCGGGTTGCCGAGCAGTTGGGCCGCACGGGCAGGCTTGAAACTCCCGGGAAAGGCCTCGAAGGCCTGCATCGCCACGTGTGCCAGCAGGCGGTTGCTGAGCCCGGCGATCGCGTTTTGCTCGTGCACCAACAGGGGGATGCGCAAGAGCCAGGCCGCCACACCACCGGGTCCGGTGACGAATCCGCCCATGCCGAGCACCACGTGGGGCCGGCGTCGACGTACCGCCGACCAGGCCTCGAGCAACGCGCGCACCAGGCGCACCGGGGCGGTGAGCCAGGTGGACAGCGATTTCCCGCGCAACCCGCTCACGTGCACCCATTCGATGGGGAATCCCGCTGCAGGCACGACGCGCGCCTCGATGCCGGCGCGCGTGCCCAGCCACACCACTTCATGGCGATGCTCACGCAACCAGTTGGCGACGGCGAGCGCCGGGTAGACATGCCCGCCCGTGCCACCGGCCATGATCATCACGCGCCGCCCGCCCTGCTCGCTGCTGCCGTCGTTGTGAGCGACATCATTCACGCGCGCGCACCGCCCTTTTTCGTCGGCGCCTTCGCAAGGCTCGTCTCATGGTGCACGCGCTGCAGAATTCCCAGCGCGATCATGGTCATCAGCAGGCTGCTGCCGCCGTAGCTCAACAGCGGCAGGGTGAGGCCCTTGGTGGGCAGCACGCCGAGGGTGACCCCCACGTTGATCACGCACTGCAGGCCGAGCCAGATGGTGATACCGCTCGCCAGCATCGCCTGGTAGTCGAGGTTTTTCTGCGCGGCGCGGCGGCCGATCTCGAGGCCGCGCACGATCAACGCCCCGTACAGCGCCAGGGTCACCGCCACCCCCAGCAGGCCCAGCTCTTCGGCGAGCACGGCGAACACGAAGTCCGTGTGTGCCTCGGGCAGGTAGAACAGCTTCTGCACGCCGTTGCCGAGGCCGACGCCGAACCACTCGCCACGCCCCACCGCGATCAGCGATTGGATCAGCTGGAAGTCCGAGTCGTAGGGATCATCCCAGGGGTTCAAGTACGAGATGATCCGGCGTAAACGATAGGGCGAGGACACGGCGAGCGCGGCCAACACCCCCGTGGCCACCACCGCCACCACGGAGAAATTGCGCAGGCACACGCCGCTCACGAACAGCAGCCCGAGGCTGCTCGCCAACAACACGCTGGCGGCACCGAAATCCGGCTCCATCAATAGCAGCGCGCACGCCACGCACACCACCAGCAGCGGTCGAATGAAGGCCGCCATGTTGGCTTCCAGGGCATCGCGATGGCGTACGGCGTAGCCGGCGAGGTACATCAGCAGGGCCAGCCGCGCAGGCTCGGACACCTGCATACGCGCGGGGCCGAAGTCGATCCAGCGCGAGCTGCCGTTGACCGACGTGCCGACGCCCTCCAGCAACACAGCCACCAGCAGGCCGAGCGCGGCGAGCGCCAACAGGAACCCGAAGCGCTCCCAGAGCTGCGTTGGAACGCGAAAGGCGACCGCCGCCAGCACCAGGCCCATCACGGCATAGGCCGATTGGCGCATCAGAAAGTAGGCCGGCCAGCCGCGAGTCTCTTCCGACAGCGCCACCGACGCGCTCGCCACCACCGTGAGCCCGATCAGCAACAGCGCCGCACAGGCGGCGAGCAAGGTGGGATCGAGCACGAACAGCTGCGCGCGAGATGTCGACTGGGTGGCGGCGCGGCTCATTCGAGGGCCTCCACACAGCGGGTGAACACCTCACCTCGATGCTGATAGTTGCGGAACATGTCCTGGCTGGCGCACGCCGGCGACAGCAATACGATGTCGCCGGCCTCGGCCAACGCGTCGGCCTGCTGCACGGCGTGCTCGAGGTCGCGCGCCTCGTGTACGGCGATTTCGCTTGGCAACGCTGCCATTAGGCGAGGGGCATCCTGGCCGATGACCACCACAGCCCGCGCGCGGTCCGCTAAGGCGCTGGCGAGGGGCGCGAAGTCCGCGCCTTTGCCTAAGCCGCCGGCGATCAGCACGAGCGGGGCATCGAGGCCGGCGACGGCGGCGATGGTGGCGCCGGGATTGGTCGCCTTGGAATCGTCTATCCACCGCACGCCCGCGCGGTCGCGCACGTGTTGCATGCGATGGGGCAATCCGGCGTAGCCCGCCAGCGCCTCCAAGGCACCCGCGGGAATCTCACCGAGCATCGCCTCCACGCAGGCCAGCGCAGCGAGGGCGTTGGCGAGGTTGTGGCGGCCGACCAGGCGCATGTCGTCGACCTGCAGCAAGGGCGTACCGCCGCGGGCGAGCCAGCGCCGACCGGCGCAGTCGATCACGCCGAAGTCAGCCGTCGGCACGTCGACGCTGAAGGTGAGGCGGGTGAGGTCCGGCGGCGGCAACACGCCCCCGAGCTGGGCGGCGTCCGCGTTGATGACCGCCACGTCGGCTCCTCGAAACACCCGCGCCTTGGCCGCCGCGTAGTCTTCGAAGCTCAGGTGCTGATCGAGGTGGTCCTCGCTCACGTTCAGGAGTGCCGCCACGCGGGGGGTGAGGGAATTCGTGCGTTCCAGCTGGAAGCTCGACAGCTCCAGTACCACGGTCTGGCCGTCAGGCGCTTCCAGCACCTCCAGGGCGGGCAGGCCGATGTTGCCGGCGGCCACGCTGGCGCGCCCACTACCGCGCAGCATCTCGTCCACCAGCATGGTGGTGGTGCTCTTACCGTTGGTGCCGGTGATCGCGACCATCTCGCGGTCGCCGACGGCGCGGGCGAACAGCTCGATGTCGCCCAGCACCTCCACCCCCTGGGCGACCGCGCCCTGCACGATCGCCTCCGTGAGGGCGATGCCCGGCGAGACCACCAACTGGTCCGCAGCGTGGAGGTATCGCTCATCGAACTGGCCAAGGACCACGGTCAGGTCACCGCCCGGCACTTCGCGCGCCAAGGCCTGCACCGATGCACGCCCCGGCGGGTCCCGACGACTGTCCATCGCCGTCACACGGTGACCTGCCTGCAGCAGATGACGCACGCAGGAGACACCGGTCACGCCGAGGCCTAGCACCAAAGCGTGGGCGCGATCTGCTTGTTCACCAGGCGGCTGCACCATGTGCTCCTCTGCTACTCCCATCATCAACGAATCTTCAGGCTCGCGAGCCCAACCAACACTAGCACGACGTTGATGATCCAAAACCGAACGATCACCTTAGGCTCCGCCCACCCCTTCAGCTCGAAGTGGTGGTGCAACGGCGCCATGCGAAAGATCCGCTTACCCGTGAGCCGGAAGGAGCTCACCTGCAGGATCACCGACACCGCCTCCATCACGAACACGCCGCCCATGACCACCAGGATGAGTTCCTGACGCACCATCACGGCCACTGCACCGAGGGCAGCGCCGATCGCCAACGCGCCGACATCTCCCATGAATACCTGCGCGGGGTAGGTGTTGAACCACAGAAATCCCAGGCCAGCTCCGCTCAGGGCAGCGCAGAAGACGAAGAGCTCGCCAACGCCGCGGACGAAGGGGATGCCGAGGTATTCGGAGAAGTTGAAGTTGCCGGTGACGTACGCGAACACGCCGAGGGCGCCGGCCACCATCACGGCGGGCATGATCGCCAGGCCGTCGAGGCCATCCGTCAAGTTCACCGCGTTGCTGGTACCGACGATGACGAAGTACGCGAGCACCACGTACAGCCCGCCCAAGGGCAGGTAGATGTCCTTGAGGTAAGGGATCAGCAGCGCGTGCTCGACCGCAGGATCCTGCGCGGAGAAGAACAGCGCGAAGGCTGCGATCAAACCGGCGACGGACTGCCAGAGGTACTTCCAGCGCGCGGCCAGGCCCGCGCTGTCGCGCAACACCAACTTACGGTAGTCATCGACGAAGCCGATCACGCCGAAGGCGACGGTCACGCCAACGGCCACCCACACGAAGCGGTTGCGCGGATCCGCCCAGAGCAAGGTGGTGAGCAAGGTCGCGACCAGGATGAGCGTGCCGCCCATGGTCGGCGTGCCCGCCTTGTCAAAATGCGAGCTCGGCCCACTCTCCCGAATCGGCTGACCGATCTGATGGAAGGACAGGCGACGAATCATCGCCGGCCCCACCAGCAAGGAGATGGCGAGCGCGGTGATCGCGGCCAGAATCGCGCGCAGGGTGAGGTAGCTGAAGACGTTAAAACCCGAGTACAGCTCTCGGAGTTGTTCGGTAAGCAACAACAGCACCTAGCTACCCTCCCGCTGCAGATGGGCCATCACACCCTTGGCCACGCGCTCCATGGCGGCGCTCCGCGAGCCCTTCACGAGTAAGGTGACGCCCGGCTCGAGCCCCTCGATCAGCGCGGCCAGGGCCTGGACGTGCTGGCCGAAGTGATGGGCGGCGTCGAGGCCCGCCGCGCGCGCGCCCTCGACCAAGGGCAACGACAACTCCCCGACGGCGAAAATGCGTTCTACGCCCGCCGATACGGCGTACTTGCCGGCGTCGTGGTGCGCCTGCTCAGACCCCTCACCGAGTTCGCCCATGCCACCGACAGCCAGCCAGGTACTCCCCGGTTGGGTGGCCGCGTAGTCGATGGCGGCAGCCAGGGACGCTGGGTTGGCGTTGTAGGAGTCGTCGATCACACGGATGTCGCGGGCGAAGGTGCGCAGCTGCTGGCGCCCCGCTTCGGGCACCACCGTAGCCAGTCCAGGCGCCAGAGCCTCCGCCGTGGAGCCGCAGATCAAGGCGGCTGCCGCAGCCGCAGCCGCGTTCATCGCGTTGTGCCGCCCGCCCAGGGGGAGCTCGATATCGATCTGTCCGTGGGCGCTGGCCAGTTGGAAGGCGCCACCGCCGCCGTGCGCCGACTCGCGGTAGTTCTCGACGCGCACGTCGGCTTGCTCGCTGAAGCCAAAGCTCACCACGCGGCGCTCACGGATGATGCTGCGCCAGTAGTCGGCCTGCCCATCGTCCACGTTGAGCACGGCCCAGCCGCGATCGGAGAGCCCCTCGTAGAGGGCGCCCTTCTCGCGGGCCACACCGGCGACATCCCCGAGACCCTCAAGGTGCGCCGATGCGGCATTGGTGACCACCGCGACATCGGGGCGCACCAAGCTTGCAAGATAGGCGATATCTCCCCGGCGACTGCACCCCACCTCGACCACCGCCTGTTGATGATCCGACGAGAGGCGCGCCAGTGTCAGAGGGACGCCCACCTCGTTGTTGTAGTTGCCGTCGGTGGCGAGCACCTCGTAGTCCTGGCGCAGGATGGCCGCCAGCATGTTCTTGACCGTGGTCTTACCGTTACTGCCCGTGACGGCCACCAGTGGCGTCCCCAGCTTCTGCCGCCAGAAGCGGGTGAAGGTGCCGAGGGCCTGGTAGGCATCGCTGACGATCAACTGGGGCACACCGAGATCGGCGATCGGCTGCTCCACCACCACCGCGGCCGCGCCGGCGGCGACGGCGGCGCCGACGAACTGATGACCGTCGAAGCGAGGGCCGCGCAGGGCGACGAAGAGCTGCCCGGCCGCCACCTTGCGCGTATCCGTCGACAAGCCCTGAAAGCGCGTATCGCCGCCGTAGACCTCGGCGGCCATGGCTGCTGCGAATTCGCTGAGAGCGCCATTGATCACAGGCAGCACTCCTTTAGCGCAGCCAGGGCTTCGTCGGCATCGCTGAAGGGACTGCGTTGCACTCCCCGAATCTGGTAGTCCTCGTGCCCCTTGCCCGCGACCAGCACCACGTCGCCGGCGGCCGCGGCCCCGACTGCGAGGCGAATCGCCTCGCGCCGATCGTGCGCCACCCGCGCATCGTGCGGGCGCTGCAGGCCAGCGAGGATATCGGCGACGATCTGCGCAGGATCCTCCGTGCGCGGATTGTCGTCGGTCACGATGAGTCGATCCGCCCCGGCCTCGGCCGCCTGCGCCATCAACGGCCGCTTGCCACGATCGCGATCGCCGCCGCAACCGAAGACGCAGATCAGCTGGCCGGCCGTGACCTCGCGCAAGGTCGCCAGGGACTCGCGAAGAGAGTCGGGGGTGTGCGCGTAGTCGATCACCACCAGAGGCTGGGACGCCCCACCCACCTGCTGCATCCGCCCCGGCGGTGGCGGACACTGCGCGAGCACGGAGGCGGCGGCGTCGAAATCGACACCCCGATCGAGCAGCACGGCGAGCACTTCCAGCGCGTTGTAGGCGTTGAAGCGACCGATCGCCGACAAGGTCAACTCAGCGCCAGCGAACTCGCCGCCCAGGCGGATCCGCACGCCCTCGCCACTCTGCTCGATGGCGTCGATCTGCAGGTGACGGCCGACGACGGCCGATTGCGGCGGCGCCTGGGTGCCCACCGTGTAGAGCGTCTCGGCTGCGGCGCCGGGGCCCGCCGCGAAACGACGCCCCACCGCGTCATCCACGTTGACCACGGCCAGGCGAGGACGATGCTCGGCGAACAGTCGCGCCTTAGCGGCAGCGTAGGCCTCCATGTCCGCGTGATAGTCCAGATGGTCGCGGGAGAGGTTGGTGAAGATCGCGCCGTCGAAGCGCACCGCGTCCACCCGGCCCTGATCGAGGGCGTGCGAGGACACCTCCATCGCCACCCCATCGAGGGTCGGCTCCTGCTCTCGCGCCGCTGCCAGGAACTCGTGCACCGCGAGCACGTCGGGCGTCGTCAACGCACCGGCCTCGAGGCCCGGCGGACGACCCGACCCCAAGGTGCCGAGGAATGCCGTCGGCATAGCGAGGCGCTCGGCGGCGTTCGCCAGCCACCAGGCGACCGTGGATTTGCCATTGGTACCCGTCACCCCCACCACGCGCAGGGCCGCCGACGGTTCGCCGTAGAAGCGATCGGCGATCTGCCCGAGCCGCGATCGCAGCTTTGGCACGGCGATCATCGGCACGGACACGGAGGAGGTCGCGGGCGACGCCCCATCGGGCTCGAAGGCCACCGCGACCGCACCGTTCTCGAGCGCTTGCGCGAGGTAGTCGAGGCCGTGCACACCGGAGACGCCTCGGCAGGCCAGAAACAGCCCCCCTGGTCGCACCTGGCGGCTATCGAGAGCAATCGCGCTAACGCGCACGTTCGCCTTCTCTGCCACGGGCATCGCGAGCAGTTCGCTCAGTCGCGGATGGGCCCGCGAAGGGGTGTGCGTGCTACTCACGGCACCACCTCGACACGTTGCTCGCCAGCCGTGTCCGGGCGGGTCGCGGCGCGCGCCATCATCGTGGGATCGTCCGGCGTCACCGCGAGCAAGCGCATCGCATCGGAGACGATCTCGGAGAAGACCGGCGCCGCCACCTCGCCGCCGTAGTACTGACCGGCGCGCGGATCGTCCACCATCACCACCACCGCCAACTGGGGCGCGGACACGGGCGCGACGCCAGCGAAGACGGAGACGTATCGATCGGTGGCGTAACCGCCCGTGGCGGTCTTGCGCGCGGTGCCCGTCTTGCCGGCAATCCGGTAGCCGGGCACCGCTGCGCGCCAACCGGTGCCCGTCGGCTGGACCACCTCCTCCAACATGCCGAGCAGCGCCTGCGCGGTGGCGGGCGAGAGCACCTGCTGCCCCTCCGGCGGCGTGTCCTGGCGCAGGAGACTGATGGGCGTCATCACCCCGTTGTTGCCGATCACCGCGTAGGCACGCGCCAACTGCAGGGGCGTCACGGACAAGCCGTAGCCGTAGCTCAAGGTGGCCTGTTCCAGGTCGCGCCAGTTGCGGTGATCGCGCAGCAGGCCGGCAGACTCACCGGGAAAGCCGCTGAGCGTCAGTTCGCCGAAGCCGAGGCGGTTCAGCACTCGCCACAGCTCGTGCTTCTCCAGCGATTGGGCGATGCGCACGATGCCGACGTTGCTCGAACGCACGAGCACCGTGGTGGCCGAGATCGGCCCGAGGTTGCGGCTGTCCTTGATGACCTTGCCGCCCACTTCGAGCTGGCCGGGTGAGGTATCGACGATCGAGTCAGGCCCCCAGCGCCCGCCCTCGAGCGCCGCGGCCATGATCATGGTCTTGTAGACCGAACCGGGCTCGAAGATGTCCGTCACCGCACGGTTACGGTAGGAGGCTCCCGGCGACTTCTTGCGCGCGTTCGGGTTGTAGCTCGGCTGATTGACCATCGCGAGCACCTCGCCGCTGGCCACGTCGAGGATGACCACGGACCCGGAGGCCGCGCGATGCTCCAACACCGCCGCCTTGAGCGCCCGATAGGCCACGTACTGCAGGCGTAGATCCAAGCTCGTCACCAAGGTGCGCCCGGGCTGCGCGGGTGCCACGCTCTCCACGTCTTCGACGCTGCGCCCATGGCTGTCGCGCAGCACGCGCTTCTCGCCCGGCGCGCCGGCGAGCCAGTGATCGAAGGCAAGCTCCAGGCCCTCCAGCCCCTCGTCGTCGAGGTTGGTGAAGCCGAGCATGTGGCTGGTGACCTCACCCGCCGGATAGAAGCGTCGATACTCTCGCCGTGAGTGCAGCCCCGGCGCGTCGACCCCAAGCACCACCGCCGCCTCGGAGGGCGATTGGTGACGCCGCACCCACAGGAACTGGCGCTGGGCGTTGCGCGAAACCTGGCGCAGGAGCCGCTCGGGGTCCATTTGCAGCTTCTCGGCCACCTCGACGATCGCCTCGGGATGACCCTTGAGCGTGGAAGGGTCGACCCAGATCGAGTCCACGGGAGTGCTCATGGCGAGCAACTCACCGTTGCGGTCGGTGACGGCACCACGATGCGCGGACAGCGTCTCCGTGCGCACGTGGCGCACCTCGCCCTGATTGACCAGGAAGTCGCGATCCAACAGCTGCAGCTGAACGGCACGCCCCAGCAAGCCGACAAGCGAAGCGACGAACAATCCCATCAGCCAGCGAACGCGTACATTCGCTCGCTCACGGCGCAGCCTCTCCTGTTTCTTACTAGTCTTCATCCTGATCCACCCAGCGCATCTCGTCCGCCTCAGGCTCGCGCATCGACAATTGTTCGCGCGCCAGGCGCTCCACGCGCCAGTGCGCCGCCAGGGCGCCGAGCTCCAGGCGCAGCTGGTTCCACTCGATGTTCAATTCGTCGCGGTCGTGCTTCAGCGCCTGCAACTCCTGAAACTGCTGGCGCGCCTCGTGACGGGCCCAGACCATGGCGAAGGCGGACGCCAGAACGGCCGCCCAGGCGACGGCCATAGCGATACGCCACAAGCGCTGCCCCGCCAGCGGCACGCTTAGGCGCGGCGCCGCGACGTCCTTGCCCTTGCCCCGATCACTCATGAGGACAGACCCTCCTGGCGCCGCGGCAGGCGTCGCGCACAACGCAGCACCGCGCTGCGCGCGCGGGGATTCCCCGCCACCTCGGCGGCATCGGCACGTACCGCTGCACCGAGTCGCTCAAAGCGCGGCTGCGCGTGCTCGGGCACGAGCGGCAGGCGCGCCAGCTTCGGGTCCACCCGCGAGGAATCGCGAATAAACTGTTTGACCATGCGATCTTCGAGGGAATGGAAGCTGATGACCGCCATCACCGCACCGTCGCCCAGCAGTGCCTCGAGTTGATCGAGGGCACTGCGAAGCTGGTCGAGCTCCCCGTTCACCTGGATGCGCAGGGCCTGGAAGGCGCGCGTGGCCGGGTGACGCTTCGGATCGCGGCGACCGAGGGTGGCCGAGATCAGCGCCGCGAGCTGCGCGGTGGTCTCGATCGGTGCCCGTTCGCGGGCCTCGCACAGGGTGCGCGCCAGACGCCGCGCTTGCGGCTCCTCGCCGTAGTCGCGCAACACCCGCGCCAGGTCCTGCTCCGAGCACTCGGCGAGCCACTGCGCGGCGGTCGCCCCGCGACTCGTGTCCATGCGCATGTCGAGGGGGCCGTCGTGCATGAAGCTGAACCCGCGAGCGGCCTGGTCGAGCTGCGGCGAGGACACCCCCAGATCCATCAGCACTCCGTCCACTTGCGCGTAGCCCACATCGTTCACCACCTGCGTCATCTGACTGAAGCTGGCGTGCACCAGCGTCAGCCGCTCATCGTTCCCGTAGCGCTCCCTGCCTGCCGCGATCGCCTGCTCGTCGCGATCGAGGGCGATCAACCTACCCTTCGGCGAGAGGCGCGCCAGCAGCTCGCCCGCGTGCCCGCCCCGCCCGAAGGTCCCATCCAGATACACACCGTCCACGCCTGCTGTGGCTCGCAGCACGGCAGCGCACGCCGGCTCGAGGAGCACCGGTCGATGAGCGCCGTAGGCCTGCGCCATCGCCGTCAGAAAGACAGCGTGCTGAGCTCGGCGGGCATCGCCGCCTGCTCGCGCTCTTCATCCAGCCAGCTCTCGCGCCGGTCGACCCACCGATCGGCGTCCCACAGCTCGAACTTGTTGCCCTGGCCGATCAGCATCACCGCCCGGTCGAGGCCCGCGAACTCGCGCAGCTCCGCCGGCAGGCGTATCCGGCCGTGACCGTCCAATTCCATCTCCGTCGCGTGACCGATCATCAAGCGCTGCAGGCGCCGGGCCTGGCGGTCCAGGCTCGGCAGCGAGGCCAGGCGCTGCTCGATCACTTCCCAGGTGGGCATGGGGTACATCAGCAGGCAGTTGTCGCGATCCACGGTGAGCACCAACTGCCCCTCGCACTGCTCATGAAGACGCTCGCGGTACTTCGACGGCACCGCGATCCGCCCCTTCGCATCGAGGGTCAGTCGGTTGGATCCCCTGAACAATCTGCCTCACGTTGGGGCATTCAGCCCACTTCAGCCCACAAATCTCCACGCGCGCACTATGTGGCCCACCCTGCGAGGTGTCAAGAAAGAGGGCGGAATATCCCTGTCAGGACAGGGACTTATCGTCACTATCGGAGAGTGATTCAGGGGTTAACGCAACACTAAATCAGGCAGTTGCGCGCGGTAGCTTCGAAACCACGTGAGCAGCTGTTGCCCGACGAATGGCGACGACCGTTGCGCAAAGCGATGAGTGGTAGGAGGGGGAGTCGGCCGATAAGCCGGGTTCTGTCGGGGACAGTCATTCATCTTGGGCTGACGTCACCGCCA
Source organism: Pseudomonadota bacterium (assembly GCA_039815145.1). Classification (NCBI taxonomy): domain Bacteria; kingdom Pseudomonadati; phylum Pseudomonadota; species Pseudomonadota bacterium. Next base: position 4,464 of record JBCBZW010000017.1, on the reverse strand, counting down.
GCCTCGAGCGACCTACCCGGGAGTCACGTGCGGGCCGCACGCCGCCGATCGCTCGGCACGCTCCCCTACATGGTCTTGCTCCGGGTGGGGTTTACCTTGCCACGCGTGTTGCCACCCGCGCGGTGCGCTCTTACCGCACCATTTCACCCTTACCGCGGGCCGAAAGGCCCGTGGCGGTATCTTTTCTGTGGCACTTTCCGTGGGCTCGCGCCCCCCAGGCGTTACCTGGCACCCTGCCCTGCGGAGCCCGGACTTTCCTCCATCCGCCGAAGCGGACAGCGACTGCCTGGCCGACTCCCGGGGTAATTATGGCGCAACGGGCGGCTCGTCGCCGTCCCGATCCCCCTGATGCAGTTCGAGCGCGAGGCGGTAGAGGCTATTGCGAGAGCCCCGGGTGATCTTGGCGGCCAGGGCCGCCGACTGTTTTGGCGAGATGCCGTCATCGAGGAGCAAGCTGAGCACGCGCCGGGCCTCGTGCCCTGCCCCATCGTCCGCCGCGGCGGCGGGCGCGCCTGCCACCACGAGCACAAATTCGCCGAGACGCCAGCGCTCGTCTGCCACGGCCTGGGCGTGAAGCGCCGCCAGCGTGCCGTGGGCCACCGTCTCGTGCAGCTTGGTCAGCTCGCGGGCACAGGTGGCCTCCCGTCCGGCACCGAGCACGGCCACCATGTCCTCCAGGGTGGCCGCTACGCGACGCGGCGACTCGTAAAAGAGCATCGCACGCGGTTCCTCCGCCAACGCCTCCAGACGGCGCCGTCGTGCGGCCTGCTTGGGTGGCAAAAACCCCTCGAAGGTAAAGCGATCGCTCGGTAGCCCAGCGACGCTCATTGCCGCAATCGCTGCACAGGGCCCCGGGACGGGAGAGACGCTGATACCCGCCTCGCGTGCCAGGCGCAGGAGCCGGTATCCCGGATCGGAGACAAGCGGGGTACCCGCATCGCTCACCAGCGCGCCCCGCTCACCCTCCTGCAAGCGCGCCACCAGCTGCGGCGCGCGCTGGGCCTCGTTGTGCTCGTGCAGGGACACGAGCGGGGTTGCGATGCCAAAGCGCTTGAGCAGTCGCCCGCTGTGGCGCGTGTCTTCGGCGGCGACGAAGTCCGCTGCAGCGAGAAGTTCGCGAGCGCGCGGGGCGAAGTCCTCCAGGTTGCCGATGGGCGTGGCGATCACATGGAGCACGCCGCCGCCGTTTCTCTCCGCTTGGCTGTAATCCGTCATCCACCTACTGTCGCAGGCGCGTCGTCCTGTTGCCAATGCCGCAGGTCATTGCAAGTCGCGTATCTGGGGCCGTTGCGCCGGAACGTCGGTTGCATGCACGGAGCGCAGCCTTCAACCTCGCTCCCATGAGCAACGCAACACTCTGTCCGGCCGTCAACTCGGCCCCGTCAACCGCCTGCGCAGGCGCCTGGCGAGCGTTGGTGTGGGCAACCGCGCTCGTCGCTTTGGTGCTGCTCGCGGGCTGCCAGAGCACGGGTGGTGGGGCCAACATCGCCGACGCGCGCCAGCGAGCCCTCGCCTTGGCTGCCGATGGCAACCACGCGGCGGCCGCCCAGACCCTGGAAGCCGCCCTCACCGGCACCGGCGGCGAGTTACGCGACGCCCTGCTGCTCGATGCGGCCAGGGAGTGGATCTTCGCGGGCAACACCGCACGCGCGGTCGGCCTCGCGGGCCAACGCGAGAGTGCCCTGACCGACGTAGGCGACCCCGCCACGCGCCTCATCGGCGCATCGAACGCCCTCACCCAACGCCAGTACGCCATCGCACTGCAGTGGTTGGACGGAATCGCTCGCCCCTACCCGCAGGCGCTCACTCCGCTGATCCTGGAGCAGACGGCGCGGGCGCAGTTCTCCATCGGCAACGCGCAGGCAGCGGTGGGCGCACTTACCGAACGCGAGCTTTGGTTGACCTCGGACACGCAGATCCTCGACAACCACCGCCTGCTGTGGCGCTCCCTGGTCGAGAGCGATGGCCCGCTACCTAACGCCAGCAGTGGCGATCCCGTGGTGGACGGCTGGTTGGCCCTCGCCCGCCTCGCCGAGCGCCTGGACACGAGCCCAGGCCGCCTGCGTGGAGATGTCATCGAGTGGCGCAGTCGTTTCCCGGGGCATCCGGCGAACGCCCAGATCGTGCCTTCCCTGCTCGCCCAATACCGCTCCGCCACGGCGTTCCCGGAGCGCGTCGCCCTGCTACTGCCCTTGTCCGGCAACCTCGCCCGCCCGGCGCAGGCGATCCGCGACGGCTTCATCGGCGCGGTGCTGGAAGGTGATGAGCGAGCCCAAGCGGTTCAGGTGTCCGTCTACGACACGACCGCGGCCGGTGCCGTGGAAGCCTATTCTCGCGCACTCGCGGAGGGCGCCGAGTTCGTCGTCGGCCCCCTGCGCAAGGACGAAGTCCTGGCGCTCAGCCAGGTGCAACGGCGCGTTCCCACGATCACCCTGAACGACCCTGGCGAACTCACGATGCTGCCGGGCAGCGACTTCTACCGCTACGCCTTGGCGCCCGAAGACGAGGCGCGCCAAGCCGCCCTCCGCGCGACGCGGGAGGGCCACCGCAACCTCATCGCCCTGATCCCCAACAGCACCTGGGGCGAGCGCCTGCTGGCGAGCGTGCGCGCTGCGCTCACCGTGGCGCCACTGGACGCGCCAGTAGAATCCCCAAGTACCGCACCTCAGGCCGTCTTCGAGGATCCGCAGGGCGCGATCGGAACCGCCACGTTCATGCCTGGCGCACCGGCGCTCGTCGACTACGGCTACTACCCCAATTCGGCGGTGGACTTCTCCGCCCCCATCCGCCGCGCCCTGCGCCTGGACAGTAGCGAGCGCCGCTACGATGACCTAAGGAAAATCCTCGGCGAGCGGGTGGAGTTCGAACCGCGCCGGCGCGACGACGTCGATGCGCTGTTCGTGGCGGCGTCGGCCTCCAAGGCCAAGCTCATCCGCCCCCAGCTGCGCTTTCACTACGCGGCAGACCTGCCCGTGTACATGACCTCCGCCGCCCTCAATCCAGACCCGGAGGAGAACCAGGAGCTCAACGAGGTCTACTTCGCCGACATCCCCTGGCTCGCCTCGGCCAAGCACGCCGACGACCCACGCTGGGACGCCTTGGAACGGTACGCACCGGACGGCGTGAGTCGCGCTCGCCTGTACGCCTTCGGTGTCGACGCCTTCGGCCTGATCCCGGCGATTTGGAGCGGCGTGATCGGCAACGAAGTGCTGCTCGAGGGCCTCACCGGCAACCTGCGCGCCGACCCGGACGGACGTATCGCCCGCGAGCTCGCTATCCTGCAGCTGCAAGACGACGAACTCGTCGAAGTGGTGGCACCCACCGGGCTGGGCCCAGCTCCCCTGTCGGCCGTCTACGACCGCTAGGCGCTCGCACGGCCGGCGGACGTGGGGCGCGACACCACCACCGAGGTGGGCGCGCTCGGCGAAGCCTGGGCGGAGCAATACCTCGAACGACGCGGCCTGCGCACGCTGGCCCGCAACTACCGTTGGCGCGGTGGAGAGATCGATCTGATCATGTGCGAGGGCGAGCAAACCGTCGCCTTCATCGAAGTGCGCTACCGCGCGCGGCAGCACCTCACAACGCCCGAAGCCACCGTCGATGCGCGCAAGCAGCGCAAGCTGGTGCTCACCGCCGAGCACTACCTCGCACGGCATCCGATGCTCTCGTTCGAGAGTGTTCGCTTCGACGTGATCGGCTTGTCGGGGAACTTGGAGCGCCCGCAGGTGACTTGGCTGCGCGACGCCTTTCGGGCAAACACCTGGTGATGGTGTTCCGTCCCTACTTCACTACCTTGAGATGGCTGCCACGACGCTCCCCGCTACCGGGGTCCGTGCCATCCGGCGGATCGTCGTCCGGTAGACCCGTGCCCTCGCCGGCAAGGTCCGGCTCAGCGCTGAACACCATGCCCTGCTCGGTCTCGCGGGCGTAGATGCCCAGCACCGCGGCGACGGGAATTGAGACTTGGCGAGGCGTGCCCGAGAAGCGGGCCGAGAACTCCACGCGATCGTTGCCGAGGTACAGGCCCTCGGTCGCGCTGTCGGAGACGTTGAGGATGATGCGCCCGTCGCGAACGAACCCGTCGGGAACCTGTACGCCGCCGAGGCGTGCATCCACCACGATGTGTGGCGTGAGACCGTTATCGAGCATCCACTCGCGCATGGCGCGCAAGAGGTAGGGCCGTCGGGAGGTCAGCGCCCCTTCCGACGAACCGGTCACATCCGCATTTCCTGCTCGTGCTCAGACAAGGAGCGGCGGAAGGACGGGCGGGCGAACACGCGCTCGGCGTACTTCTCGATGATCTCCGCAGCGTCGTCCGGCAGCTCCACTTCGTAGTGGCTGAGGCGCCAGAGGATGGGCGCGATGCTGCAATCGACCAGGGAGAACTCCTCGCTCAGAAAGAACGGCCGGGCACCGAAGACCTCGGCGCTGGAGACGAGGCTCTCACGCAGCATCTTGCGCGCG